>JALWQU010000199.1 GCA_026982915.1 Candidatus Altimarinota bacterium
ATAAAAATTCTCATTGTCCTATATTTGGGACTGAATAGTTACAAAGCATCTTCAAAAAACAAAAGAAGCCCTATTATCATCTGAAAACAATCTTCGTCTTGCTAATAACAAAGCACAAGACTTGACTATAAAAAGATTGACTCATGGTAATCCTACTATGAAAGCTAAGTTTGACGGTCTGTCTGAGGGCAATAATTAAGTTAATATGGAAATCTCCCTCGAGAATGTTTGTGGTCTATCAAAGAGCCTAAATTCAAGCTTAAACGGTTTTATATGGGAGATAATAAGCAAACTTTCAAGTCATTACTTAATGATTGCGATAATCCTAACATCTTGGGTTGTATTCGAACTTCTGACAAGAAATGGAAGATTCCACTATAATTCAGCTAATGGATTTTCTCCTGTCTTTAATAGTTTTGTTGGAAGTGGTCTTTATTTTTTCTATTACAGCCTAGTTCTAATACTACCGCAGTATCTGTTTGGAGAGATCGTCCACTGTATAACTCTGCCTTTTATAACCCATCTATTAATCTTTGTTGCGGTTAAAAAAACATTAAAAGCTCTCAATTTTTGGAAATATTAAACCGCCCTTAGTGCCCACTCTAGATAAGGATATAGGTCTAGTGCCCTTAAAACACTAAAACCAATCCCAGAAAGGCTTCTATTTGCGTATATAGCTAAAAGCTCCTCATTGCTGTCCACTAGAGTGGAAAGGAATCAGGTGCCATTAGTGTATGTTCTGGCGGAGAAGAGCCGATCTGAACCCTTTTAAAATAGCGATCAATCCACCAAAGGCGTTGCGAAATCTTGAGAGGTGTTTTGTCCAAAAGTTTATCCTCTCTAGTAAATAGGTTTGAGAAGATTTTTCAAAAAACAATCTTGCTTATCTGCCATAATCCGCTATAGTTAAAATAACGAATTATCATTAAAAATGAGTAACCATAAATTTAATCATCGATTTAGTAATATTCCATCCTCTATTTGGGAAAAGATTACTCAAATAGAGAACTTAAAAGGACAATGGACAAGCGGTGCAAAATTATCACCCCAAGTTTTAGGACAACTAAAAAAATCAGTGCTCATCACTTCTACAGGAGCTTCTACAAGAATTGAAGGATCAATGCTTTCAGATGAAGAGGTTGAAAAATTGATGAAAGGATTATCGGTTCAAAAATTTGCAGATCGAGACAAACAGGAAGTTCAAGGTTATTATGAGATTCTTCAGGATGTTTTTGAAGCGTGGAAACAAGTAACTTTAAGCGAAAGTAATATCAAGCATATTCATAGACAGCTTTTGAAATATGCGGATAAAGACCAAATTCATCGAGGGGAGTACAAAAAAAAGGAAAACAAGGTACATATGGTAAATGACCAAGGTGATTCCATGGGGATTTTATTTGATACGACTGATGCTTTTTTGACTCCAAAGCAAATGCAAGAATTAGTTGATTGGACAAAATTGGCTTTAGAAAATAAAAGTTTTCATCCCTTGCTCATTATTGGGAATTTTATTGTTGAATTTTTACACATTCATCCATTTGAAGATGGAAATGGTCGAATTTCTCGTGTTTTAACCAATTTATTACTGCTTCAAAGTGGATATGCTTATATACCGTATATATCCCATGAAAAATTAATTGAAGAAAACAAAGCCGATTACTATATGACGTTGAGAAAAAGCCAGAATACTCTGAGAAAATCAGAAGATGAGCAAGATATTATGATTTGGATGGGCTTCTTTTTATCTATCGTTTTAGAACAATCCAAGCAAGCTCTTGAACTTTTATCGAGTACTAATTTAGAAAAACTGCTAACCACTAAGCAGTTAACCGTTTGGAATTTTATAAAATCAGTAAAACAAACAACTCCACGAGAAATCGCGAAAGAAACCGGTGTGGCGTATGCCACGGTTCGTCAAACGTTAGAAAAATTATTGAAACTTAAGAAAATAGAGCGGTTTGGGCAGGGAAGGGGTACAGGGTATAGACGAATTAACACAAATTAAAAATGCCTTCCCCTATATCAGAACAACTTGAACTCTATCTTCAGTTTTTTCGAGGAAGAAAAGATATTTATGCACTTAAATGGGAAAAAGGAGAACGATCAGGATGGAGTCCTGCTTATAAGGTTGATTGGCAAGAATTTAATATATTTAGAGCGAAGGGAGGAAGCCTCAAAGACTTTAAAAATAAAGGGTTAATCCCTCTAAATCGAAAAGTGTTACGAAGTCATTTAGAGGGAAATGTAAAATTAGGAATGTATCCCCTTTTGGATGACAACAGTTCATATTTTATAGCAGCAGATTTTGATAAAAAGAACTGGCAAGATGAATGTTTTAGTTTTTATAATACATGTAATGACTTTGGATTACATGCATATATAGAAAAATCTAGCTCTGGAAATGGTGGGCATGTTTGGATTTTTTTTGAAGAAACTTATCCGGCTCTAAAAAGTAGAGGTGTTATTTTAGAACTTTTACGAAGAGCTTTGGCATTATCATGGTTTGAAAAGGAAATTAGTTTTGACCGTCTTTTTCCAAATCAAGATTTTCATGGAAATAACCAAGGATATGGAAATTTAATTGCTCTTCCATTTAATGGAAAACTTATGGAATATGGAAATACTAGCTTTCTAAACCCCAAAACATTTGAGCCATATACTAACCAATGGGACTTTTTAAAAAATGTAAAAAAAACTTCTACTAAAAAATTAGATAAATTATATGAAGATTTATGTAGTGAAAATTCAGATCAACCGTTAACTGATTTATTTAAAGACTCTGTAAAACATGAGAGCGCTTTAAAAAATCCAAAATTAGAATCAACGACTTTCGATATTGTTCTAAAAAATCAAATATATCTCTATAAAGATCAGTTAAATGGGAGCCTTGTAAGATTTTTACGAGAAGAACTGAACTTCAATAATAATGAATATTTACTTAAGAAGAAATTTAGAAAAAGTGTTTATAAGGTAGAAAAATATTTTAACCTTATTGATGAAAAATCAAACTTAATAATGCTACCAAGAGGTTTTTTAAAGGATTTAATTCAATTTTGTTCCGATAAAAAAATAGAATATCAAATTAAGGATGAACGAAAAAAATTAAAGGAAACAATTTTTCATAGTCACATTGAACTTCGTGATTATCAAGAAGATGCCTTGGCTGAGTTTGAAAATAAAGATTTCGGTGTATTGGTTTCTCCTCCAGGAAGTGGGAAAACTATTATGGGATTGCAGCTTGTAGCAGAACGAAAACAATCAACCTTGATTATTGTTCATCGGAAACAATTATTAGATCAGTGGATTGACCGAATTGAGTCATTTCTAAAGATCCCCCCAAAGGATATTGGTATAATCGCGAGTAATAAACATAAAATTGGGAAACAAATAACGGTTGCAATGATCCAAAGTTTAGGGCGAATGTCTGACTTTTCTGAGTTTGAAAATCAATTTGGTTTGATCCTGGTAGATGAATGTCATCATGTGCCAGCTAAAACATTTAGACAAGTTATTAAACAATTTAGCGCCTATTATCTTTATGGATTAACTGCTACACCAAAACGAAAAAATAATGATGAAAAGCTGATATTTGTCTATATTGGAAATATTATTACAACGGTTAATACAGATAGAAAAAATCCCTTACAGACAGATCCACATATTAAAATCAGGTCTACAAATTTCAAGCTCCCATTTGATTATAAATTTGATAATCCACAGTTATTACTAAAAATGGTAACTTTCGATACACAAAGAAACCAAGAAATTATAGAGGATGTTCTATTGGAGCTAAAAAATGATAGAAAAATACTAATATTAACTGAAAGAATAGACCATATTGAAGTTTTAAATCTCTATTTGAAGAATCAATGTGAGATTATAACAATATCAGGTAGCGATTCAGCTAGAACAAAAAAATAAAAAATAGAACAAATTTCACAGGGACATTTTCAGGTATTGATTTCTACAGGACAATTTTTCGGAGAAGGTATGGACTTTCCTGATTTAGATGTATTATTTTTAGTATTTCCATTTTCCTTTGAAGGAAAATTAAGACAGTACATTGGTCGAATACAACGGAGTGATTATCAGAAAACATTATATGATTACAGGGATAAAGGTGTACCGTATTTAGATGGAATGTTCAAGAAGCGGAATAGATATTACAGAAAATTAACAAAACAAAACCCAAGATTAATGGATATTTAAAACAGCCCTTAGTGCCAACCCCTGATAGGTAAATAGGTCTACTACCCTTAAAATCATAAAACCAATGGCAGAAAGGGTCTTATTTACAAATACAGTTAAAAGCTCCTCATTACTGTCCACTAGAGTGGAAAGGAATCAGGTGCCATTAGTGTATGTTCTGGCGGAGAGATAGGGATTCGAACCCTAGGTGACATTGCTGCCACGACGGTTTTCAAGACCGTAGCTTTCGACCACTCAGCCATCTCTCCGTCTAATTATGGCGTCTAAACCGTCTGTATCAATAGACAAGACAAATAAGTAAAGAACGCTCGGACATTCTGACTATTCCCTAAAAAAATTCAAGACAATCTTTCATCTTTTTTGGGAAAGAGCTATTTAAGCAAAAAATTCGCCTTTTTCAGGTCTTTAACATACTTCAAATACTTCAGATCTTGAACCGTTATTTTCCCCGCATAAAGCATCTCTATGCTTCCACCAGAAGCTACAAATTTTTCTATTTCCCTATTCCCCGCAAAATAAATAGCGTCTTTTGTGAAAGCCGTTTTTAGCTCGGTATTCGCCAGTCCCCTCTTTGATTTTACACAACATTTCCATGCCAAGTCATCCGTTATTGCAAAAGTTGTTTTTAGATAATGAAATAGATCCTGAAAGCTCATCTTTCCCGCCATGTAAATAGCCACGGAAAGCAAAGCCGGACTGAGAAATTTATTACCCAGATCTAATCCTAACTGGTTTTGATTCCAAACCGCTAGCCCCTCCTCCGTCTGAAGATAGTTACGAGTCCCCCGCTCAAAAATTCGCAGTGGTTGGCGTTTTCCATTTTCAAATCGGAAGACATGCGTCCCAATCTCATGTACTAGTAAGGCTTTTAGTCGATTAGATTCAAAAGAAACCCCTTCTTTTAATAAAATAGATTCTCGCTTGGTAACCTGAATATCCGAAACAGAATCTTTTAATATTTTAATCTTCCAGAACCCGAGATTATGCTTTTTTAAAAATTCTTTTAAGATCGAAATAGACTCTTTTGTGCCCACCATCGAACTCGTGTCGGGGTGGTTGAAAGATTTATTCTTCTCAATGAAGGCCAGAGCTTCTCGGTAAGTCGTTCGTGAGACACTACCAAAAACCTGTACCGAAGCCGCTCCAAAATCTAGTGTATTTCGTGATTCCAGTAACATAAGTCGCCATTCTAGCTCTTCTTTCTTTGATTTGTAGAGTGGGAAAAGCGGGTGATTTACCTCAGGAATACGCTTTAATTCATTTCTCAGAAGCGAAAAATCAAGTGTACAATCTCGATAAATAAACCGTGGTGAGAACTCTGGGTGACTTAAAAACACCTTTTTTTGTTCTGCTAAATTTTGCGGATTGATGTAGGCTAAAAGTTTTATCTGCTTATCTATTTCGCAAATTTTATGATCAATATTTAAAAGCATTTTTTCATCCACGAGGGATGTTTCATTTTTTTGTTTTCCTTTCTTGGTATATTTTTTAGCCGGATCTATGTAAAAATCAGAAAGAAACTTCCCCGCCAAAATCATATCAGCCCCCTGTATTCGTCCTCGTTTTACCGGTAACTTTATTCGTTTTCCTTTTAACGAAATATCGAGCAACCGTTCTTCTGAATCAAGATGCCTACTCGCAATGAGGTTTGTCGTCGCAAAAAGATCCACTTTCGCCACGAGTTTTTGTGGTGGGTCACTATTCAAAATAACCGACTCGGTTATCCCTATGATTGGTTTGTTTAGAGCTGGCGCACTCTGTACCAAGCTTGTTGAGAATAATTTTTTGGCAATACTAACCCCGTCTTTTGGGGTTAAAACTTTTATGTCTGATACTTTTTCAAGTCGTACTTTTAGCGGTATTTTATTGGCTATTTGGATTTTTAATCCTGGTCGAGCGTTCACCTCCAAAACCTTCACACAGCTCTTGGTGATAACCAGATCAACACCGAGAAAACCGATTTTTGTTACCTGTTGAATCTTGGAAACGCTGTGCATTATTTCGTCCCAAAAAGGCACCAAAAAGCCCATAGCCGATTCCCCATTGGGGAGTACTTTTATGAACTTTTTATGGAGTGCGGCTCCGTTAGTTTTCCCTGTTCCAAGGTCAATTCCCATCGCAATGGCCCCCAGCTCCATATTAGCCTTTCCATCAGATTCAGCCGTTGGAACACGAAGCATCGCCATAACGGGCACCATATTAAAAACAATAACACGAATATCAGGTAATCCCGAGTTTGTAAGTGTTCGAAAATCAGCATGGGGATCCAACTTTTCCTCAAAAATAATATCATCGTGTGTCCCCGATATGGAGTATTTTCCGTCCAAAATATCAATACACTGACGATACAAAAAATCAGCGTCATACCGTTTACCCGAAATCGATTCCCAAACCGTCTTCTTCTTCCTTTTACTGATGACAAAAATCCCCGCTCCAGCAAAACCTCTATTGGGTTTTATGACAAAGCTATCGGGTAATGACCGAAAAAACTCAGGCGTGAGCTGTTGATGATTTTTTATGAGGTGATAAAGCTTGGCAACCCCAATACCTCGTGATTCAAGAAACTGCTTGGTATAAAATTTATCATCGGCAAATTTCTTACTGGCCGTCGTATTAAACCGCATAATGTAGGACAAATTACGCGCATTCATACCCAGTATTTTTGAAGATTTGTCGAAGAAATTCATGAATTAAATATTAAAGAGATCCTTAGCGTTTTAAATACTTTTTCCGAAAGGCTTTATTCTTGTGTGTCATCACCTAAAAGCGATCTGAACTTCAAGTATTCCGCCACACGAAGACCGGTGAATTTACCCAAAGCGACATTCCCCAACATCGGCAATAAAATTAATTCAGGCGTCCCCAAAACCATTGTTCGCATCCATTCCAAGTCAACAAAGACATAAGCCAAAAGGGCTACAATAATGGTTTCCGTCACGGAAATTAGGGATGATTTAAACCCAGCGCTACTCTGTGAAGCAATAAATTTCTCAGAAATAGTAGACATAACCATCATCGGGAAAATCGTAAGGGCTAAATTCAAAGAAGTCCCCATGTAAACCGCCAGGGCTAATATGAGGAAGAATGAAAGTGCCAAAAAGCTCATAAGCAAGGCGACTCTGGGTATGTAGAGGAGCTCTACTTTTTCAAAAAATATCCTGATTACATAACTCACGATAAGAACGACCACAAAAACCGATAGTCCAAATTGCAACCCCATAACCAAAAAACTCAGTGATAACATTAGGGGCGCGAATACCCCAAAAGTTGAAATACCAATAAATTGTCGAGCAAAGGCCACAATGAAGGCCAGAAACGGCACCGACAACAATAAATAGATGATGGAAAGCGAGACCCCGTTCTGAGAAAAATAACTAATAATATTCTTCAGCGGAAGCCAGCTCGCTGGCTTGCTATCGGCATTCACCAGCTTGTACGCGTATCCTTGGGCCGATAGCTCTGACACAAAAGATTCTCGATCTATTTTTTCGAAAAGAAGCTCCAAGACGCTTTCTTTTGCCAGAATAATCGGCACACCAAGGGTTTCATAAACCGGCTGTGTCGTCTTTAGAAGTTTCGATAGATCTTTATCCGAAATACGCAGAATGGTTTTGTCCGTAAGGTCAATTTTACTCTCTGTACCAAGTTTTGTCCAGAACTGTGAGAAACTCCACAGAGGTAAGTCTGAGGCTGATCCAAAGATCAAAAGATCCGCGGTTCGAATGAGCTCTATGTTTTGTTGGTACTGACTAATGAATTCCGATTCGGTTGAAAAGTTAGTATCGGAAGCTTCTAGTTGAATTTTTTGCAGCCAGACACCTGATTTTGCGGCCAAAACATTTACGGATTTAAACGATTCTTGGTTGTCCGTCACAAAAACTGCTTTTTTGTCATACACTAAAACACTTTTTTTAACGGATTTTTTCTCACCGCCCTGTTTGATACTCAGCTTAACCTCATAAATCCCTTTCTCCGAAAAGGGATAGGTAATTGTTTTCGTAAACTTTGTTTCTGATTCACCATCTTTTGAAATAATCCATATGTAGTTGGGATTACCCTTCTCACTTGTATTACCAACGGCTGAGTCCGAAGCATCTAGGACGAGGGACTGCCCGAGTAAAACCTGATCTTCGGCGGAGATTATGGGCTCAATCGTTGTTTCGGTGGGAGCAGCGATTTCTTCCTCGGCCAATATCATAAAAGGCCATAGTAAAAGAATCCAGAAAGCGGGTGTTAGTATTTTTTTCATCCAAAGCATTATGGTCTAGTTGTTGAAAATATTCAAAAAGAAATTCTGAAAAATAGAATTAAAAAAAGATCCCCACTAGTTTTTAATTAGTGGGGGTGAGAAAGTTCTCCCTCCTATTAAAAGATGTTCGTTAGAACACTTTCAATAGATAAAGTAGATTGAGTAGTTGTTTATGGTCGGGATACCATAACAAGAAAAGTCCCCAAATAATAATTAAAAAAGAGGCTCCGAGTCCTCCTAGGAATACTCCATTTCCATCTTCAATCATTTGGGTGAAATACCCAAAGAAAGAGATTGCTAACAGTGCTCCTATGCACGTGGTTGCAATAGCCCAATAATTCATATTTAAGGCACTTGCTTTTAGTAGTATGTCCATAAAAACCCAAAGAAAAACTCCTCCGGCAATAATGGCAAAAAACTTAAGAAACAGTTTTCCCACAAAAGATCTTTCATTCATAATTTTTCTCCAAATTAATTTTTAAAAAAATCGGACCCAATAAAACTTCTACCGAATCCGAAAAGAACTACTATGTACACATTAAATTATCTCTGCTATTTTGTCAAATCCTTTTTAACAAAAATTTCACAATCCCCAACTCACCTACTGCCTCAAAAACCCCAAAAGATGTAATTTCGAATCCAAAATTACATATTAATTTGAGATAAGTCAGCCACAGACTGGCACAAAAGAACTAATCATCGTTTTACCTAGTCTACAGAAGGCTTAACGCAGAAAAACATGTAAAAATGAATTCATTTTTACATGTTTCCAATAAAATACCGACAAAAAGGCCCTTTTTTAATTCTTCCTTGAGGAGATAAAAAACAAGCAAAACTAATCAACCACACTTTTTATGACGATATCCCCTACCTTCGCGTTATGACTGTTTTTTGAATACATCTTGAGTCGAATAATCATTACGTCGCCAACATTCCACGGTGTTGCTGCATTTAGGGTGAAATCTTGATTTAACCAGACATTTGAGGACAACCCTATTCCCGCACCAGCGATTTGATCACCGGCCAAGCCTTCTTTCGTAACCGTAAGATCTATTTTGGCATCCGCACTCGTTAATTCGGTTAAATATTCCAGAGAAATAGCCGGTGACTGAAAGGCCTTAAAATTCTCAGGCAGTGGGTACCGAATAATAACATCGTAATCCTGAAGTACGGCATTCGTCGATTTCCATCGAAGGATTTGTTTCATATTCCCCAAAACAGTGTCTTCCTCCTCATACATAAATCCATCATTATTATTGGTACCGTCGCCAACCAAAACACTATTTCGGTAACGAGGGCTCAATCGGTCATCTTTATTTCTCAGCCCAACGCTCACCCCATTAATACTACCAGAAACGACTAAATTCCCGGTAACTTGCACATCATCACTAAACTCAAACTGCCCTGTTGTGCCATTCCAAGCCAGTGTTTCGTTCAGCGTGTTCCCAAATTGCAAAGCCAGCGTGTCCCCCGGTAAAGCCGAATCATCTTGATCAAGCATAAAAGTACTTTCATCCGTACCGGGAAGATTGGAAAGCGGTAAAACAGAAGCCGGTAGTTTACCCGTTACGCCATCTAAATAAGGAATTTCTCCCATCCCATAACCGAGTTCTCGAAAATCTAATTTATCCGCATTAAAAGCATACGGAACCGTATCAATAACCATTCGATCAATAACCGGATTGAGCGTGTCCAGGTCAATAAGTTCATAACTCGTAATAGGTGCCCCCGAAGCCTTGACTTCTACCTGCAGGCTCATATTCGTTCTGTCAAAAAGCCCCACTGTAAAAGGGGTAACAGCTCCCAATTGAAAAGTAAATTTACCATCAACCGTAATATTCTGACTTTGAACTTCTTGCCATCCGAAATAGTCAGGCGCTACCACATTAATATTCCCCGCAATAGTATCGGTTAATTCGTAGTCCTGATTGTCCCAAAGACTAAACCGGAAATCATAATTACCCGTCACCGGATTACCCAAATTGTCACGCAATTCACCCTCATAAATAATATTTTGTGGGGTCGTTGTAACCGCCAGGGCAGGATTGGTCATAAATAATAAACCAAAGATCATCCATACTCCAAACCATCGATGTTTTTTGGTCTTGGATATTTTGTATTTTCTATCTAAAATCATCCACAATACCATAGCACTAAGAAGGAAAAAAATCAAAACGAAGAGGATGATCACCTTGTAAAGTAGCATCGCCAAAGATTCCCAATCATACGATGGGGGGATAATTTTAATATCACAGCTACAAGCTTTTTCTTTTTGACGATCCCCATAAATATCTTCTAAAACAATAGCCGTCTTATGAGGATTTAAAATAAACGCTTCTGTTTTTGTCTCTAAGTTATTATTTAAATTTACCGGATTCTTTGATGTTTTGTCTTTTGGTAAATCAATATCTAAATCTTTATTAACCACCACCTCTTTGGGAACTGGGGAAATAGGCACTTCTTTTTTTGGTAAGTCTGTGGGAATATTTTTTTGTGCTGTCGGTGTTTTTTCGACCAAGGCTAGTAAGGTTGGTAATGGCGCCTTTTTATTAGGCGCAGAAGCTCGTAAAGGCTCATTATTCAAAGCCGCCAATT
>JALWQU010000200.1 GCA_026982915.1 Candidatus Altimarinota bacterium
TTCGATGACAGTGCCTTCTTTGTTCTTTAATTCTTGAATAAGCTCGATATATTTCCCCGTATTTTCTTGGCTATAATTCTTAACAAAAACATCCTCTATTTCCAAGGGCTTTAGCGATGGATTGGGGGTGATTTTTACCATAAAAAATCCTGGTACCTCGATAGTTCGACTCACCGACACCCCTAGCTCCGTACTCTGAGCAAAGGTGGGATTCGAAAATAACAATAACAGAATAGATAAGGTGATAGCTCTCATTAAAAGTAAGATATACTTATTTCTTAATTATGTCAAACTTAAGTGTGTTTTTATGGATTTTATTTATGTTATAAAGTGATGCGTATTTTATTCTGGATTTGTTTGTCACTGATTATTCCGGGTCTGCTTATTCGGATTCCCTTTGGGGGAGCGGGGATACTCTTGACCGATATTTTACTACCATTATTGGCTTTTTTCTGGGTGGGGAAGAAAATTATTTATCAGGAAAAATTTCCACCAAATAGATTTATACTCCCTGGTTTTGTATTCGTATGGATAGCCTTTTTGAGTTGGCTGTTGGGGGCTTGGGACTTGGATCTAAAGGCTAAAGTTATAAGTATTTCCTATATAATCAGGATCATATCCGTGCTTATTTTAGCCTGGAGTGCTGGTGAAATGGTAGGAGATTTAACAAAGAATAAAACAAGCCAATTATTTAATCGCTTTTTTCACCCCTTATTTATCCTTACGGGCTGTGTTCTTTTTTTGGGTTTTTTACAGTTCTATTTTTTACCAGATATTGGTACTTTTTCCACCGAAGGCGGTTGGGACCCTCATGCCGGTAGATTTTTAGGCACTTGGATGGACCCCAATTACTTAGGCGGCTTTTTAGCTTTTATGATTCCGCTCCTCCTAAGTTTTTTCTACCAAAAAAAATCACCGAAGGTGAAAATTATAATCGGGATTTACCTACTGATAATCTTGTACGCTTTATTTTTAACCTTTTCAAGAAGTGCTTATTTGGCCTTAGCGATGGGATTGTTTTTATTTTTTATCCTACATGACAAAAAAATGATTATAATTGGCGTTCTTTTGATAACCATCGGCATTCTCTCGAGCGAGCGAGCCACAAAGCGTGTAGGCGCTTTATTGGGAACCATGAAGTCGGTCATTTTGCTCGATACAGATGAAGTAGACGCAACGGCCAGCTTGCGAATAGAAAACTGGCAACGCTCCTTTCAGTTATTTGAAAAATATCCAGTACTAGGCATCGGTTATAATACCTATCGTTTTCGTGCGGCAGAGGAGGGCGTCGTTGATGAATCTTTTTTCTCGGCTGGAGGTGCTGATTCAACACTTTTAACTATTCTAGTAACGACCGGTATTTTGGGGTTTTTAAGCTTTTTATATTTTTGTACAAAAATAGGACTTACCAGTTTAATAGTCTACTTAGAGCACCGAAAAGAAAATCTTATTTACTTGGGATTTGCCTCGGGATTTTTAGCGGTTTTTGTACACGCCTTTTTTGTAAATTCGCTTCTCTTCCCCCTTATATTTATGCCGGTAATGGTGGTTTCAGGCGTGTTGGAACACCAATTAAGAACGGAGAAGACTGATGAAGTTAAATGATAGGCTTAATTTATACCAATTTACAATAAAAAACATACACAAAGGGGGCGTCATCCTGAATTTATTTCAGGATCTAAGCCGGTTATTATTTACCAATCATGGAATACTTCGTCGCTAGATTCCGATATTCATCGGAATGACGTAGATTTTTTAAAAAAACTTTGAGTCTAGATTCTAATGCCATTTGGTGTCACAAGACTTTTCTTGCAGCTCTATATTTTATCCATAATTTTTTAAAAAAGGACATAGATAGTGTCGAAAGCATGAAACCCAACATAGGAACGATGGCATTTACAAAAGGATTTTTGAGATGCATTATGAAAAAAAACAAAACAATGGTTGCGTAGGTGAGTACGGCAATAATTATTTTCCTTGTCCAACTTGTTTCCCAAGCCTTGTCGAGGGCTACTCGCTTATTTCGTGATTCAATAATCCGAAGTCGTTCCTCTAATTCATTCATTTTACGAGTATGGTGCCGAGGGAGGGAATCGAACCCTCACTCCTTGCGGAACGCGATTTTGAGTCGCGCGCGTCTACCAATTCCGCCACCCCGGCACAACAATATAGATTGTGTTTATATTTTTTTAAAACTCAAGTTTTTAGTAAACTTTTGGGGTACTTTTTTGCATGAACCATCTCACGCCAACTTAACACAATGTATATTGTGTTAAGTTTTACTAGTGTTTTAGGACTAATTTCTATTTTAAGGCCTTCAATACTCGTTCTGCATGCCCCGTAGCTTTTACATTTTTCCATGATTTTAAGACGTCTCCCGTCGCGACATCTACGAGGAAAGTAGATCGAATAATCCCAAAGAATTTTCGTCCATAGTTTGTTTTTTCTCCATACGCTTCCATCGCCGTCGCAAAAACTTTTTCCGGATCCGATAATAGTAGAATCCCAAGATCTTGCTTTTCACAAAATACTTCATGAGATTCTATGGTATCAGGTGAAACACCTACGATCGTTATCCCAAGTGCTGCAAAATCATCCTGCAATCGTGTAAAATCTTTTCCCTCAAGTGTACAACCAGGTGTATTATCTTTTGGGTAGAAATAAAATAGGACTTTAGGCGTTTTAAAATCTTTCGGTGTATAGGTATCTCCATCGGATCCCTGTAAACGAAAATCGAAAATAGTTTGTTTCATGTCTTAATTTAAAAATATTTTATTCCCAAAAGAACTAATTTAGTGTTTTTGTGTCTCTCTTTTAACCGAGTCTAGTCGTTTTTTATAGTCACAAGATATTTTTAGCAGTGTCCAGACAAGGGCTATTACCGATAATATCAAGACTAAATAAAGCCATAATCGCATGGAAATAGAAGGTATTTGGGCAAACCGTGCCATGGTTAGGACTAAGCCCAAAATACTCGTAGCGGTTATCTTCCAAAGCCCTTTTCTGATGGATTTCTTGAGATATTTATTGCCTGTGGCCTTCGCTCTCAATAATCCGGGGATAATCAGTGTTATCCCAAAATAAGCCAGGAGTATAAAGCCTAATCCGAAATCCCCTCCTGGGTTGCTATTTAAATAGTAATCCCAATCTAATAAGTGGTTAAAGTCAATCATTTTTATAATGGTTAATAATTAGTCACAAAAGAGCCTAATCATATCTACAAAAAAAACAATCTGTTGGGCTTTAAAAAGTTTCTATTTTCCATTTAAACTTCTCTATCAATTCATCAGGTTTGCCTCTATAATGTAATAAAAAAAAATCTAAATAATGAACCTAAAAGCCCTAATAGACTATGGTACTAAAAAATTAAATCATCTTGATAACCCAAGGCTTGAAGCCGAGGTTCTCATGGCTACGGTACTAAAGGTTGATCGTATTTTTCTCAAAGTAAATGATTCACAAACCGTAAGTACCGCCAATAAGAGGCTTTATCTTGATTTCATTGACCAACGATCTCGCCACAAACCTCTGGCCTATATTACGGGTCACAAGGACTGGGGCAATATGGCTTTGACCGTGAATGAGTCAGTACTTATTCCTCGTGACGAAACCGAACAATTATGCCAGTTAATTTTAGCGGAAAAATACCCTAAAAAAACGATAAAAATCCTTGATATTGGGACGGGCAGTGCGTGTATCCCTATATTTTTGGCAAAAAATATACAAGCCCCCCAAATGGATATTACGGCCGTAGATATATCACCGAACGCTCTTTTGCTCGCTAAAGAAAATCTAAAAAAAACAAACACTGAAAAGCTTATAACACTTATCGAGTCAGATCTATTAAATAATATTCCAACCAATAGATCTTTTGATATCATAACCGCTAATCTCCCCTATTTACCACAAAAAATGGACCTAGCCAAAGATTTATCTTATGAGCCTCAAGTAGCGCTTTTTTCTGGTGTGGATGGATTAGACCTTATCAGAAAACTCGCAAACCAATTAGCAACGAAACATATTACTTTTTCATCCCTATGGCTAGAATTTTTGCCGCAACAAGAAACTTCCATCTATGAAATTTTCAAAAACTATACCGTTACTTTTTTCCCTGATATAAGTGGGGCTACTTTTTTTACCAAAATTGAAAGGTCTAATTCCCACGATGCAGATATTCTTCCACAAAAATCGAAATAGAAGCCGCCACAGGAATCGCGAATATCATCCCAATAATAGCCAGAGGAACACCTCCAATAGCACTTCCCAGGACGCCGCCAATAGATAAAGCCAACAGCGTTACTACAGAAGAAAGCCCTACCGTACGTCCCATCACCATCGGAACAAGAATGTTACCCTCTAGGAATTGTGAAACAGCGATAAGAATAAGAATCGCAATAACCAGCGTCCACGAAATATTAATCGCTACTAATAAACTCATAACCCCTGTCAGGAAAACCCCAATAAATGGGAAAAGCTCCATAACACCGGCTAATAAGCCTATAGTCGCCGCGTACTTCATATCCATCGTGACTTCCAGTATTTTCATACCGACATAAATAAAACTTCCCATAGAAAGCATGAGAATGAATTGCCCGCGAAACCATTCACTTAGTTTTTCTTGAATCGATGAAAATTTATCTTCAATATACCTTCGGCTAGTGACCGGAAACATGAGTAATATGGATCCCGCAATTTTTTCTCGCTCTAACAGAATAAAAAACATGAGGACAAGCGCGTATATGAAATTGAAAACACCCTGAAATATATTCGTAAAAATAAGAAATGTCGAGCCGGCAACACTTTGTAAATTACTCGATATCGAGGCCAAGTTATCAGAAATAAAGGCTTGGATTTTAGTCGCGTCAAATTGCAGTTTAACCAAAACGGAATCAAGCCAGGGCCAATCTGATATATTCCCCGCTGATATATAAGCCTTTAGGTCATAAGCCAAATCCAGTAATTGTTCGGCAATAATAGGAATAACTCCGACAAATAAAACCCCTAAAACCGTAAAGAAAATAAAGTATATGAGCAGAATAGCTAACGGTCGTGGCACATGATATCGCTCAAGAGCGCTTACCACCGGAGACAAGGCCATCGCCATAAAAAAAGCAATAGCTGAAATAACAATAATAGACTGAAGCTCCACAAATATATTCTTAAGCGCGATGAAAATGGAAATTACCACAAGAATTTTGACCAACGTTGAAACCGAAACATCCAGCGTCATTGACTGTGAAGGTGGTAGGTTGCTTTGGGTATTTTTACTTTTAGGCAAGTGTTTATGGCGTTTTTTGTACTCATTACGAGCCTCATTTAGTTTTTTTATTTTCTGCGAAAGTCTTTTTATTATTTGTTTCATGTATTTGTATTATACGGTTAAGTGCCTGCCTGGCAAATTTAGATTTTCCTAAAGTTTATAATTTTTACCTTGTTCGAAATAAGTAGTCGCGCCTTTCCAATGAATATAGTACGCAATTTTTTTCTCTCGGGCGACGATAGCTGAATGAGAGAGCACACCGCCTTGTTCAAGAATAATCGCCTTACACTGATTTATTTCTAGTATCCATTGATTATCAAAATACGGGGCTACAAGAATGCAATCACGGGGTATATTGCCACGAAATAGCTTTGGGGTTTTTATCACGAAAGCGTTGCCTTTAATCGGTAAATGCGAAACCACCCTATCGCCTTTTTTTACCGCTTGATCCATTGTACCGCCTAGTGTTGAGGGTAAATCAAAAAAAGAATAAGCCAGATCTTCTTGGTACTTTTGTATTAAGTCGGTTTTTCTGTCCGCTATATTCTTGGGAATATTTTCAATAGCTGTTTCAAAAAAGCTTAACGGTTCTTTTCTGAGGCTTTTTTTAAGCTTATCGTATTCCCAGAGCCACCATTGTTTATAATAATTTCGCCAATGAACCCAATTATCCTTTAAGGGTAGCACCGGAAAAGGCATTTCTAAAACCGTAGAAGCTTCATATTCCCCCTCCCAAGCAACCATTCCGACCGTGTTTCTTTGTTTACTAGCATAGAAATTGGCTACATTCCAGTAAGCAAAAATCTTATAAAAGCGTGACCAATCAAACTCCTTTTCTAATCGATTCTTAAGAGCAAAGGCTTTAGCCTTTTGCAGCCATAATGGCTGTCTTACCGCCTGCAGGAAAGGCGTCATTATGTTTTTGGGATGAAAGAAAAGAGCCTGTAATTCCTTGTTAGCATAAACCTGTCCATTGATAGCACGAGATAAAAATCGAAAGCTTTTGGCCCGAAACCCAAAAGACTGGAAAAACGGAATATTCTGGCTAAAACAAGCTTTTATTATCGCGAAACTAAGCGGCGAAAGTACCCCAAAACTTTCCGAAAAATCATTCAGGGTCCATACACCTTTACTTGTTTTCCGTAAGGCGGTCAGGGCTTTTTCATTGATGATTGGTGTCGCTTTTTTTAAAGCCTTAATGGGTTGCGTTACCGGACGAATCTGGATAACCACTATTTGTTTACCATCAAAAATCCATTCAACATCAACCGATTTTTTAAAAATCTTATCGAGTTTTACCACTAACTCACAAAGCTTTTTTTCGGGTATATCAAAAGGTTTGAGGGGTGATGGAAAATCTGACGACTTCGAAAGTAAAAAAGCTTCACTCCCCTCTCCCCCAACAACCGATTCGGGTCCAGAATGGCTAATTTCCGCTAAAAAATGAAAAGGAAAGTATTTCCAAGTTGAAAACAAAACACCGCCCAAAACAGATTTTACAAAAGGCTGAAGGATTAAATTTGTTTGTCCCCTCGGACATATTTTTTCCTGTAGGACTTTGTTTTGATCAAAATAAGTATTCACTGCCTTTGATAGGTCCTGAGTTTTAACGCTTCCCGAACTCATAAAATGCCCTGCAAAGGATGATCCTTCCCCGTCTTCACCAGAAATACAGCTTCGAACGATGTAATAATTTGCCTTAGTTTGATCTATGAAATTATTTAATAAATCCACACAGGCTTGGTTCTTCAAAATAGCTTCTGATAAAAAAAGTGTTTTTGGCGTCTCTATTCCGACCTTTTCAGCTTTTTCGAGATAAGCGAATTTAGGCGGTTTTATCATGAATTTCATTTAGGCGTTACTTATTAATTTATGAGTCTTTCTTTAAATATCCTTCAATCTTCCCTCCAGATTTTTCAAAAAGGTAGCCAAAAGCCACCGCGCTAAAACAAGATGATTCCGTATCACAAATAAGAATGATAGGTTCAGAAATAAAGCGTTGGATAAACCGATCTTGATCGTTTGTCGATACAAGATCTCCCTCATAGGAATAAGCCGGTAACAGCCTTTTTTCTGGGGGTGCAACGGTTTCTATGTAAATTTTGGCATACGAGCTATTCTTGACTTCTGCCTCAGTAAGTAATGGGTACCGATCGTCTATAAAATCAAATTCATCACGCCCTTCTATTGGTAATCCGGCTTCTACCCAAGCTCCCAAGCCCCCTCGAATAAAGGCTATATTTTTATACCCTTTTAGTTGTAATAAGTTCGCGATTAAAAAGCCTCGAATACCCGAATAGCAAACAATAACTATTTTTTTATTCTTCGGAAGATCTGGGAAAATATTATTAACAAAGTCACCGTAACGATAAAACCGACTTCCCGACAAGAAAAAAGCCTTAATCTCCATCGCCTCACGAACATCTATCAAGACTAGATTTTCAGGAGATTTGGATAATAGCGCCTGTAGTTTTTTGGGAGAATAGGACTCAATAATCTCAATAGGAACGGGTAAAAATCCTTTTTGGGAACGAAAAGCATTCATCTTGCCTTGAAGCTCTTTCAATAATCTCCGTTTCCAGTCCCGATAATAAAAATTCTTCTCGGTCTTAAAAACTGTCTCAATATCCCACATTTCCCCGGCCGTAGTCGATGAGGTTTCTTTGGAAAAATAAAGTTCTGGTGGGTAAATCAAAAACCATAAAAAAATCCCGTTGATAAAAAAAATAAACGCTAATAAATAAGCTCGAAGGATATTTTTTGTTGGTTTCAAAAGCATCCACACAAGAATCCCCCATGACCCAAAAGTGAGTCCTTTAATCACGAGCCCTATTGTTTCGGGTAAAGTCATGGGCTACCAGTTTTTTCGTTGACCTTCTGATCCACGATGAAATACCCCAAAGTCAGTATAGCCAAGAGCTTTGTCAGCGGAAACAACCGGGCCCGTCTGACACATCTTTTCACCGCTTTCGGTTACACACTGCCCACAAATACCAAATCCACACTTCATATAACGCTCAATAGAAACCTCACAGGCGACTTTTTCATCGGTTGCCATTTGAGCAATAGCCTTCATCATCACTTCTGGTCCACAGGTCTGAATCAAATCAATTTTTTCTTTGGCGAGTAGATCTTGTAATACATGCGTTGTAAACCCTTCCGTCCCTTTCGTTCCGTCATTGGTCGCCACAAGCACCCGAAATCCGGCTTCTTCGCACCATTTTTCATGCATCAGTAGGTTCGCACTCCTAGCCCCAATAATCATGGTCACCTTTGACCCTGCTTCTTGATGCTTTTTCCCCACAAAATGAAGTGGAGCGGTTCCATAACCACCACCAACAAGGACGATATTTTTATTCTTAACCGTACTAAACCCATGACCAAAGCTGCCACGAAGCCCGATCATATTCCCCTTTTTAAATTCAAATAATTTTTCGGTTGCCGGCCCCACCTTACAGATCGTGAGCCAAATTTCGCCATCATAATCCCGTGCGATAGAAAAAGGTTTTTCATCATATCCCGGAATCCACAGCATACAAAATTGCCCGGGTTTCGATCCCAGTGTTCCCTTGAAAACAAAGGTGCGAATATTTTCCGCCTCTTCCCACATATCATGGATCGCGAAGGCTTTTGGTTCGGTATTAAGCGCGTGAATAAGGGTCATTTAGTAAACTTGATTATGAGTTCCAACTTTCAAAAATATAATTTCAATATAGCCATTCTTTTCTTCAAAAACAATCCTTAAATTCCCCCCGACTGATATAGCTCGCTTCCCTTGTAGTTTCCCCTGTAGTTCATGATTTCTCAGTCTAGTGTCAAATGGATTTTTACTAAAGATTTTAATAGCCTTTATTACGCGTACCTGTTCTCCTTTTTTCAAAGATATAAACATCTTCTTAAACTTATTTGATCGTTTTATTTTCATCTTTATTTTTTCTGAGCAGAAGCAAGATCTCCTAAAAATTCATCCCAAGAGTCAAAAGTTTTGGTATCTATATCGGCCTTTATTTCTTCTGAAGTTTTCAAGATTTCTGTTACTTCTTCTTCCGAAAAATCAGACGTTCTTTTGGGCTGATAGCCCATATCTGAAAGCTCACCCTGTAAATACTTTGTACAAAAGTAGCCCAACAACCCCGGAAAAGTTATTCCGTCCTGCTTTGTTTTTTTTAAAACAGCTTCTGTTAAAAGTTCATCCATAGGAATCGTTATATTTTTTATTGCCATTTTTTTGAAAGTTATTGTTAGTTACTAAAATAATACCTATTCCTAAGACAATTTCCAAGAACTTCGATCGTTTTTACTTCAATTGATGAAATAAACCCACAATTTCGGAAATATCGGTAATCCCCTCTTTTGTGAGCCAATCAGCCATTTCTTTGGTTGCTTTTTCCCAAAAATCATCTCCGTGGTAATAAATTGCGGTTCCTACGCCGACAAGCGTCCCGCCCGCCATCATGATCTCAAGGGCTTCCCTTCCAGAATTTACCCCACCTGTCGCGATAATCGGAATATCGACTGATTGGTAAATATCGTATACCGCTTTCACCGCTATGGGGAAAATAGCTGGACCAGAAACACCACCGACTCGATTTGCCAGTATTGGGGTTTTCAGATCAATATTCCATCGCATACCCGGTCCCACCGTATTGATGGCCGTAATCGCATCAGCTCCTGCATCCTGACACGCCCGAGCTATTTTGCCGATATTGGTTACATTGGGTGATAATTTTATGGCGATTGGCAGTGTTGTCGCCTTTCGCACAATACTCGTTACTTCTGCTGCCGTAGCGGTTTCACAAGCAAAAGGTTTCCCAAATTCATCTTCTACATTGGGGCAAGAAATATTAACCTCAAGCATATCCGGCTTTTCGGTCATCGCCTCAATCGCTATCGCTATGTCTCGAAATTCTTCTTTTTTCCCGCCGACAATATTGGCGATGAGTGGGGCTTTTCTCGTGGGTAAGTATTGCCCGAGTTCTTCGACCGCCTTTGTAATCCCCGCATCCGATAAACCAACGGCGTTCATAAAATACTCTGGTGTCCCAAACATGGTTGGGTTTTTGTGTCCTGGATGTGGATTTTTCCAGAGTGATTTTGTGGTAATGCCTCCAGCGCCTTTTTTTACACTATGGGCAAAACTCGCTCCGGTAACACCGAGTATTCCCGAGGCTAAAACCAATGGATTTGGGAAGGTTATGCCACTACATTTCAGGGAAAGATTGGTCATTTTTAAGTATAATTTAGGCCTATTTTTTTAAATCGTACTAGAAAACTAAGAGGAAATAAAATAAAAAACACTCATTTATGAGTGTTTTTTACTTTTTAAGAAAGCGAAAGCCTATGGAAGTTTTACTGGATCATATCCAGAACCGCAAAGAGATTTGCCTGTAGCACACTAGCGTCTGTTACATCAAGTGACGGAATATTATCCAAGAAATAAAGTCCGAAAGTGAAGATCGCCAAGGCGGCTGTCGCAATAGAAGCCTCTGTCTTTTGTAGCTTGTTAACGATTTTTTTTATTTTTGCCATGTTTGTTTTGGGTTAGTAAATTAATTATGACAAATATATTATAACATGTTTTTTAAGTAAATACAAGTCATAGTCTTCTTAAAAGTCTTAAGAATTTAAAACAAAAAACCTAAAAAAAGGCTTAAATAAAAGGAAAAAGCGAGTAAAATAAAGAACGAAAACCCTTAATTTACCACCCTTTTTCCCATGAACAAACTACTAT
>JALWQU010000201.1 GCA_026982915.1 Candidatus Altimarinota bacterium
TTTTAGTATTGGTATTACAGTTTGATTCTTTTCTACAACCGATCGTGATGATCTTTTTGTTACCGCTCTCTCTGACAACGGTTTTTTGGGGATTTAGTCTTGTTGGCGTGCCTATTGGATTTCCAACGATGATCGGCATTGTGGCGTTGGCGGGAATTATGATTAATGACGCGATTGTGCTGGTTGATCGTTACAATCAGCACCGACGGAAAGGGGATCTCTCTCGTGCTGAAGCGTTGGCTTTGGCGGGGGTTGAGCGATTTCAGCCAATTTTCCTTACCTCCGTGACGACGGTATTTGGGTTATTGCCATTGGCGCTTTCTGATCCGATTTGGGCGGGGCTTGGATTTGCGATTATTTTTGGTATGTCGACTTCAACTATTACGACCCTATTTGTGCTACCGTGTTTGCTCATCAGCGTGCAACGACTGAAGGGGCTTATTTTTAGGAAAGCCTGATTACCAACTTTTTAGGCTTTTTTTGGCACCATTAAGCCATTTATTTTGTGTTTCTCATACCAAATGGGTCTAGAAACCATGCTCAAAATAATTTTTTTAAAAAATACTACGTCATCCCGATGAATATCGGGATCTAGTGATAAAGTTTACATAATTGAAAAACAAAAACATGACTAGATCCTGAAATAAATTCAGGATGACTCTCCTTTTGTGTATGTTTTTTATTGCGAATTGGTATGAGTGAGTTTATGTAAAAATGAATCCATTTTTACAGGTTTATGTCGAGTTAATCCTTTGTTTAACTACATAATCTGATGCTTAGTTCGGTTTATCCTTTATGGAAAAGTCTTAACGCTTATTTATATGTAATTTTGAATCCATTTTTACATATTTTTGTGGGTTTAAGGTTTTTTTAGTTTTGATTTTTGTAGTGGTTGGATTGGTGTCATTAATGGTTTTATGTTTTGGCAAATGCTTGCCACGCGTTAATCGAGCGGTTATGTTGGAAGGGCTTTATTACCTTACTATTATGAATTTTCAATCTTTAAACCTTATTGACCCGATCTTAAAAGCCCTTTCTGAAAAAGGCTACACGGCACCAACGCCTATTCAGCAACAATCAATTCCGATTCTTTTGGACGGGCATGACCTACTCGGATGTGCACAAACGGGGACGGGGAAAACGGCTTCTTTCGCCATTCCTATTCTTCAAAAAATTGCCACAGATCCCTTACAAAAGAAGAAAGCTGGTAAAATAAAGGCCTTAATCGTTACACCGACAAGAGAGTTGGCGATCCAGATTGGTGAAAGTTTTACGGATTACGGAAAATTTACAGGGCTTACGAATACCGTTATTTTTGGCGGGGTTGGACAAAATCCTCAGGTTAAAATACTGAAACGAGGGGTGGATATTTTAATCGGTACGCCGGGTCGATTATTGGACCTGATGAATCAGGGTTTTATTTCGCTAAAAGATCTAGAATATTTCACGCTTGATGAAGCGGATCATATGCTAGAAATGGGATTCATTCATGATATTGAAAAGATTATTGCAAAGCTACCACCCAAAAGACAGTCTTTGTTTTTTTCGGCTACGATGCCACCTAATATTGCCAAGCTCGCACACACAATCCTTGACAATCCTAAACGCGTGACGATTGAGCCGGAAAAACCGACAGCTGAGCGTGTACAGCAGGCTATTTATTTTGTGAGTAAGTCTAATAAAATAAAGCTTTTAACACACATCTTAGAGACAGCGCCTTGTGAGGCGGTATTGGTCTTTTCTCGTACCAAGCACGGAGCTAATAAAATAGTAAAACTATTGAGCCGATCAGGGTTAACCGCCGAAGCGATTCACGGTAATAAATCACAAACAGCCCGACAAAAAGCACTGGAGAATTTTAAATCAGGTCGGACAAAAGTGCTCATCGCGACGGATATTGCGGCCCGTGGAATAGATGTTTCAGAGCTAGAATTGGTTATTAATTATGATCTTCCAAATGTACCGGAAACCTATGTCCACCGAATCGGACGGACAGGTCGAGCCAAGGCAAGTGGTATGGCTTTGTCTTTTTGTGATCAGACAGAGAAGCCTCTTTTACGAGATATTCAGCGACTTATTAAGCAGGATATTCCGCTTATTACGGTGCATCCTTTCGCGGAAGAAAAATCAGATCGTCCTCTTCGTCCAAAGCGTGTAGCAAAGAGGCGGTAAGTGGTTGTTTTAGCCGCTGTTTTTAATAAACTATTCGACTTTAAAGTCTCTTGAATTCTCCCTCTTTTAGTGATAGTTCTTAAGGAAAGTCTGATAAATTAATAAGCAGCTCTTAAATAGATCTAAATCTTTTTCAAAAAACAAGTTTTAAGAAAAATTTCAGCACGTCCAATTTTGCACTCAATGAGGGTCGGGTCATCGCCTAGTTTTACTTTTACCTTCGTCCCACGCTTTAAATTTAAGGGTGAACCTTTTACATCTAAATCCTTGATAAGCGCCACGGTATCACCATTGTTGAGAACCGCCCCATTGACATCTTTTGTTGGCACAATGGTGTCATCTTCGTCTTGTGTACTCGCATTGGGATCGATAAACTCCCCAAGATCTTCATCCCACACAAGATTGTCCCAGTTTGTATCGTCTTGGTAAGCCATTTTTTAGTTTTTTTATAGAAATTATTTCAATCTTAGGAAAGGGTTTGTAAGAAATCAATTTTTTTATTGTCTCTTTTCTAAATGAGATTGGTGCTGTATAGTTGGTAC
>JALWQU010000202.1 GCA_026982915.1 Candidatus Altimarinota bacterium
AAAGCTTGGTCGGGAAAATCCGTGAAATCCTACAAAAAACTTAAAGGCTTGAAAAAAGAAAATTTGAGGGACAATATGACGAATCTTGAATTAGTTTTAAATATGCTGGCAGAAGCCTCAACTACGGCAATTTCAAAAAAACAAAATCCCGAAGGCTTACTTGAAAATCAAAAAGTAGCTAAAAAAGGGGGTAATGTTGCAAAACAGGCAAGAATAACGCTAGAAAAACAAACAGGCGAAAGTATTATTTCTTCTCAAAATGCAAAGCACTTGGTAAATAGGCTTAAAGAAGAAGCCTTAAATAAAAAAGCCATAGATTTTCCCTACATGGTCATGTGTACACTTGGGGAGCCAAATAAAACTAAAATTCCAAATGGAACGCCGCATATTACGCTAAAAAGACGATTTAAACTACTTGGGAAAACAGAAACAGAACTCATAAACGAATTATCGGTACTAGATTGGAAAGGTTTTGAAGTTCAGACAAATGAGTTAAAAAAATTCTCAAAATCGGGGATAGCATTTATTGAAGTTGCGTATAATTTAAATATTGAGAAATTATTTAAAAGCATAAATAATCAATTAGGAGCCTTTATAAAAGTAAGAGATCCTCACAAGGAAATAGGGTATGATAAAGAACATGCTAATGCTCATATTAGCGTAGTTGGTGATCCTTTGGAATTTGTCAGAATACATAAAAATAAACATTTTCAAATTAAAAATTTTTTCTTAGTAAAAGATATTGGTGAAAACTATCTAAAAATACTTGTAAAATTGTGAATTAAGTAAGGCGTTTTGAAAAAACATACCCGTCTTCATACCGATACTAATTTTTCACAAGAAAACTTTTATTATCAGACTAAATCAGCTAAGCTGAAACCATGAAAAAACTAGACTACGCTACCGCCGGTGTTGATATAAACGCTGGAGACGAGGCTTCTCGATTTGCCTATCAAAACGCCAAAAAAACCTTTTCGACTAGAGACGGGAGAATCGGAACCCCCGTGGCGCTTGATGGAGGGTTTGCTGGGGTCTTGGATTTTGGCAATTTCTATGTTATTCAGAACGACGATGGTACCGGCTCAAAATCAGAAATCGCCGAAGCTATTGGTCAATATGACACTATTGGACAGGATTTATGCTGTACCGTTGTCGATGACGCTATTTGTGTCGGGGCGGAAGTCATCAGCCTTACCAATACTTTTGATGTGCCACGAGTCGATCCCGATGTTTTGAATAAAATGTCCGCAGGACTCGCAAAAGCCTGTATCGAACAAAAAATAATAATGCCGGGGGGGGAAATTGCCGAAGTGCCTGATGCGGCTAAAAAAATAATCTGGAACGCTACCGCCGTTGGCGTAGTAAAAAAGGATAAATTTATCAGCGGAAAAAATATAAAACTCGGTCAAAAAATAATCGGCCTAACCGATCCCGTCATTCGTTCAAACGGTACAACGCTTGCCCGAAAAATATGTGAACAAAAATTTGGTTCAGAATGGTATAATACCGAATGGGAAAATGGTATGACTTGGGGCGAAGTACTGCTAACGCCTTGTAAAATATTTCATCGATTGTTACTCGATACCGTTTTGGGCAACTTCGAACAAGAACGAAAATTCAATATTGCAGGGATCTCGCATATCACGGGTGGTGGTATTCCGGGAAATGTTCCGCGGATTCTACCCGATGGATTTGGCGCTCAATTTGATAATCTGCATAAACCCCATCCCGCCGTTATGGAACTGCAAAAAATGGGTAACATTGACGAAAAAGAATGCTATCGAACCTGGCATTGTGGTACCGCGATGATGCTCTTTGTGGATACACATGAAGCCGAAGAAATCTGTGCCATACTCAATAAAGCGGACAAGGAAGTTCTCGCGCAAGTTGTTGGCGAGGTAACGGATACGGGGAAAATAGAATTAACTTCCCAATTTTCGTCAAAAAAGCTAACCTTTTAAATACCTAACTATTAATCGATAAAAAATGATTTTCCAATTTCACACAAACGATGTTACTTTCTTTGAAGATGATCAGGCTTATTTTGAAAAAAGACTCTTCGGACTCAAGAAATTTCTCGGATCTGCCGCTGGTGATGAAGATTCTGTAAAAGTTGATGTTCATCTAACCAAAGACAAACATCATGCTGGAGAAAGATTTCACGCCAAGGTACACATGAGTTGTCCTCATGGAGGTAGTTTTCATGCTGATAGTGATAGCGAAGATATTAAGTCTCTCGCGGATAAAATCAAAGATACCCTTGAAATTCAGGTCAAAAAATTCCACGATAAAAAAATTGGATAGCCTATGACTGCTACTGATAATATAACCGAAATTCATTCTTTTTTAGGGGAGCATAAAGCGCTCATTCAGCCAGAAGAGTCCGGGAAATTCAAAACACTGGTATATGAGTGGAATGAGTCTAAGTTGGATGAAAATGGACTCCCTATGTGGGAAAAAGTAAGCGGTCCTTTTGTCCTTGATACAGAAGAAGCCGCTAAAAAAAATGCCCAAGAAAATCTAGCCCTTGCCTCTCTTGAAATCCCCGACCTCACTACCGATAAATCGCTTATTGACTTTGTCAAAGAAACCCTCAATCACGATGATTTTCGGTTTTTTGTAGCGGATAATTTTGAGCTCGAGTTCTTGGAAAACGAAGACGATACCGAATTCAAAAAAACAACCC
>JALWQU010000203.1 GCA_026982915.1 Candidatus Altimarinota bacterium
ATCCGAAAGGTTTTTTGATTCAATTCTTGCCTCCCCAGAAATTGTTAAGTCCAATTGCTGAGTAATGCCTTCTGGTAATTTTAGACCAGGGCGTAAATTGTTATTTTCTAATCTTTCAAATAAATCATCTAAATAATCCATAGCAATATATTTCTGTTTAGTTTTTAATTGCATAAAACACTTTTAATATAAAGAACTTTTTCAAGAGTTTCAACTAAATAACCAATAATACGGGTAATTCCAATTTTTTGAGGATGTCAGTATTGATATGACTTTTTGCTCAATTTATAAGACTTTTCTTTATCATTTATCAGATTTTCACTAAGATAAACCTCGAAATTAATGCTTTTAAAAAAATGAAAAAAAACATGGAAAAAATCGTTGGGTGGGCCAAACGAAAAGGCTTTATCTATCCGGGAAGTGATATCTATGGAGGATTTGGGAATTCCTATACCTATGGGCCTTATGGCGTGGAAATGAAAAACAATCTCAAAACCACTTGGTGGAAGATGTTTGTAAACGATCGTGCGGATATGGTCGGTATTGATGGCGGTATTCTCTTGCATCCCAAAACCTGGAAAGCCTCTGGTCATGTCGATACTTTTAATGACCCCATGGTCGATTGTAAGAAATGTCAGGCTCGACACCGAGCCGATCATCTAATCGAAGACGCGCTTGATATCAAATCTGCCGATGGGATGAGCTGTGAAGAAATTTCTCAAAAAATAAAGAATAACCAGATAAAATGTCCCAAATGTGGCGCCACGGAACTCACCGAAGCGCGTCAATTTAACCTCATGTTTGAAACCCAAATGGCCAAAACCGGCGAAGACAGCACTGCTTATCTCCGTCCAGAAACGGCTCAAGCGATTTTCCTCGAATTCAAGAATGTGATTGATACCACGCGGGTAAAAGTGCCTTTTGGTATTGGTCAGATCGGGAAAGCTTTTCGAAATGAAATTACCCCTGGGAACTTTATTTTTCGTGTCTTGGAGTTTGAACAAATGGAAATTGAATATTTTGTCCACGAATCAGAATGGGAAGAACATTTTGATAAATGGGTTTCGGCTATGTATGACTGGTGCGAGTGCATCGGACTCGATCGTCAAAAAATCCATGAACTCGATGTGGACGGAGAGGCTTTGGCGCATTATTCCAAAAAAACGATTGATTTTGAATACGAATTCCCGTTTGGGATAAAAGAACTTTATGGTTGTGCCTATCGGACAAACTTTGATCTGAATAATCACGAGAAAGCTTCGGGTAAAAAACTTACTTATCGAGATCCACAGACCAATGAAGTTTATCTCCCGCATGTCATTGAACCAACTTTTGGCGTCGATCGGTCAATCCTCGCTATTATCTGTGAAGCCTATGATGAGGAGGAACTTGATGACGGGGCAACCAGAACCGTTATGCATTTCAATACTCGAATGGCGCCCGTGAAAGTAGCGGTTTTACCGCTGATGAAAAAAGACGGACTCCCCGAAAAAGCCAAGGCTATTCAGCAGCAATGTCAGTGTTTTGGGAATACCGAGTACGATGAAGGTGGGGCTATCGGAAAACGGTATCGTCGACAGGATGAAATCGGAACCCCGGTCTGTATTACGGTTGATTATGATACCCTCGAAGATGAATCGGTAACCGTTCGTGATCGGGATACCATGAAACAAGATCGAATAAAAATTAGCGATCTTGTGGATTACCTCGCTACGAAGTATTTTAAAAAAAATCTTAACGCCTAGTTTACGGTTCTTTTTATAAAAAGAAGAAAGAGAGGTAAGTAGGCTTACCTCTCTGGTTTTAAAAAATCTTTAAAGCTCTCAGCCTACATGAAACTTTAAAGATATTTTTTATTTTAGATATCTGTTGGATCTTTCACACTTACCTCCAATAACTTTTTAAAGTCTCTTTCTTATAGGATCCGAGACTGAAAAGATCTTAAATCTTTGTCATGTGAAACATTCAGGTAATACTTGAGTTTCCACAAGAAACACAGATTCTTAATGTAACTATATAAAAAATTATCTTAAAAGTCCAATCTTTCTAAAAAACACAGAGCCTCAGCAAACAATATTGGGCTGGTTTACTTGGCACTTTAACCTGTATTGTGATTATTGGCTTAGCCTTAACAATAGTAATGAAAGCCTTTAGGGCATAAGATCCTAGGTCGTTCAGTGGAAATCGAAAAGTAACACTCTACCCTTCTAGCTTTTCCTTCAACATCTTCATGACGATTCCAGGATTCGCTGATCCCTTGGATTGTTTCATGATCTGCCCCATGAGAAACTGAATCATTTTTGGATTTTTACCCGACTGAATATCCGCTACAACGGCTGCATTGTTGGCAATAACTTCCGTGACCCATGTTTCAATAGCACCGGTATCAGACTTTTGTGCTAAACCTTTATCATTCATGATTGATTCGGCCGAATCCCCTGTCTTCATGGCTTCTGCGACAATTTCTTTGGCGGCTGAAGCGGAGATTTTACCACTAGACTGCAGGGCTAATGTATCCGCAATATGGGTTGGGGTAATGAGTGTTTTTTTCCAGTAGGTCTCGACTAAAACAACCACCAAAATAAGATTAGCGACTTTCCTCCCAAGATCTTCTCCCGCTAGTTCCACCGTCGCTTCAAAAAAAGAGGCAAGCTCTGGTGCTTCTGAAAGTTTTAGGGCTTCTTGCTCTGTTAGCCCTAACGCTGATTGATACCGCTTGTATTTGGCGAGTGGTAATTCTGGAATGGTCGCCTTGACCGCTTCAATCTCGGCCGCTTCAAAAGTAATAGGCGGAAGATCTGGCTCAGGAAAATAACGGTAATCCATGGCAGATTCTTTACTACGCATAAGATAGGTTTTTCCCTCATCATCCAGCCAACCCACCGTGGTATCCCCATCAGGCGCTTCATTTTTGGCCCAAAGTTTTGTCTGCTTTTTGAGTTCATAGTTCAGCGCTTTTTGCAAAGATGCAAAAGAGTTCAAATTTTTAATCTCAGTCCGAGGGTAGAGCTTTTTTTCGCCCACAGGTCGCAATGAAATAGAAGCATCAAACCGCATCATACCTTTTTCCATATCCGCGGTCGAAGCACCTACAAAACGAACAATTTTTTGGATTTCTTTGGCTAAAATTTGTGCTTCTAAGGGCGAACGAAGATCCGGCTCGGTGACGATTTCTATCAAGGGTGTCCCCGCTCGATTGTAATCACACAAGGTTCCCGTCGCGGTATGGGTTAGCTTTCCCGCATCGTTTTCGATATGCGCTCGAGTAATCCCAATATTTCGATACTCCCCGTCTACGAGAATCTCTACCATTCCATTTTCGGAAACAGGCTGATCAAATTGTGAAATCTGATAACCACTTGGCAGATCCGGGTAGAAATAATTTTTCCGATCAAATTTTGAGAAAAGTTTTATCTCACACCCCAAAGCCAAAGCGGCTTTTACCGATTTGTCAAGGGCTTTTTGATTCAGAACGGGAAGCATCCCAGGAAACGCCATACAAATCGGACAGACTCGTGTATTGGGTTCGGCGCCAAAGGCATCATTATCACAACTACAGAAGAGCTTTGTTTTCGTATTAAGCTGTACATGTACCTCGAGTCCGATGATAGTTTCTAGTTTCATGATTTTTTAAAAAAATTCAGATTTTGAGCTTTATTTATTAATTTACCAAGTTTTCCTAAATATTAGCGTCTTTTTATATTTTTTCAAACCGCCTTTTTAGAAAAATGAGTAATCACGAAAAAAAATCATTTGATTTTTTATCTATTTTTTGGTAAAATAGTCAGATTTCTTTACTTCTTAATCAAAATAAACATGAAATCTCTATTTATTCTCAACCGGCTTTCGGTCAGTATGAGAGAAGTGCTTACCTTTGGGACCGTCGTGGCCCTAAGTCTCATAAGCCTCACTCAGACCGCTCACGCACGACTTATTTTTACCACGGAAGACGATGGTGTAAATGCTGATGCCTATCATCTTGATAACGATGATACTTCGGCTGATTTTATTGATCTGGCCTTCGGGACAGGTTTATCCGCCACGCTTCGTTATGACATTCTTAATACGAAGTTCATCTTCAATCAAGATGTAGATCTTAGTGGTAATCAGCTTTCAGACTTTGTACTTGAAAATCAAGCAACGGGAACAGCTCCTACTTGTGATGCAGCTCATCGTGGAGCTCTTTTTTACAATACAACGGACTCACAACTACAATTTTGTGATGGTACTAGCTGGGTAGCCTCTAGTGCTCCCGCGGCCAACTCTGTAAATTCTACCCATATCGTCAATAATTCAATTACGGCTGATGACATTGGAACAGGGGCCGTTACAACCGATGAAATCCTAGATGGTACTATTGCCACAGCTGATATTGCTAATAATGCTATTACCTCAGCGCTTATTAATGACGGTACAATCACGGCTGCTGACCTTGGAACCGATTCTGTCGATACCGATGAAATCGCTACTGGAGCCGTTACAACCGATGAAATCCTAGATGGTACAGTTTCTTTAGCCGATATGAATGGAAATTCGGTTAATTCCAGTAAAATCGTTGATGGAAGTGTTGCTCTTGCTGATCTAGCGGCTAATTCCGTTAATTCTAGTAAAATTGTTGATAATTCTATCACCGCTGCCGATATTGCTAGTAGTGCGGTTACCAGTGATGAAATTCTTGATGGTACTATTACTACGGCCGACATTAACAGTGGTGGGAATGATAAAATCTTAAGTACTGATGGTGCGGGTGTTGTCACCTGGATCGATAAAAGTTCGCTGTCTTTACCAACCCTCACAAGTGCTCAAATGATCATTGGTGATGCGGGTGGTGCTCATACAGCGGTTGATATTACGGGGGATATTTCTATCTCCAATACCGGGGTAGTAGATTTATCAGCTAATTCTGTAAACTCCGCTGAGATCACGGATGGAAGTGTTGCTCTTGCCGATTTAGCCGGTAATGCTGTTAATTCGAGTAAAATTGTTGATGGGAGCGTCGCTCTCGTAGATCTAGCAGCCAATGCTGTTAACTCGAGTAAAATCGTTGATGGGTCCATAACCGCTGCTGATCTCGGGACTGACTCTGTTGATAGTGATGAAATTGCTACTGGTGCTGTAACAACCACTGAAATATTGGATGATACTATTACTCTTAATGATATCGCTGAACGAAGTTTCACCGAAGTTATTGCTCCAGAATATCCTGACTTTACGATTCAGGCTGATGGAACTAATAATAAGGGGCGACTTCAGTCTGACTATGACAGCACTAATAATCGAAATTATTACGATTGGAGTACTCGAAAAACAACTCTTCAAGATTATGATCTCATCTTTCAATGGACGGTTCCTGAAGGGTTTCAGAGCTTTAACGCTAGTTCGCTGGTCTTCCAGTACAAAACAACAGCAGCGGCTACAACAGAGAATAATATCCAACTGGTGGAAGTAAAAGACACGACAGGATCGGCCATTGCGGGGGCTACTGTCGCGGCTTCAGCTAACACAACTTGGGCTGATTCAGCCGCTGTAGATCTTACTGGTGGTACTTTTACCGCTGGACAACCTATTATGTTACGATTCAAATTTAGCTCTAAATATTCTGGTGGACGACAACTGGCTCAACTAGGAGCGGTTAAGTTTACCTATAATATAAAATAAGGAACTGATTAAGAAGCAAATAAAAAAAACCACTCGATTATCGGGTGGTTTTTTTAGAATTTCAAGAAAAGTCTGATGGATTAAGCCAAAAAAGGTTTCACCACCATAAACAGTTTTGTCGCAAAGGCTTTTTTATCTTTTTCCGTAAAAGGAATAAAGATTTCGCCTAAAGGCGATTTTAAAAAAGAATCAACCGATTGCTCGTCCATACAGAGCATCATCATGGTCTGCAAATCCAAGGTCAAATCAATCACCTCGGTCAAGATATCACCCTGTTCATCCTTTATTCGTCCATAATAGTCCTGATCCTTCAGCTCCAAAATAAGTGGCAAAACAATCCAGATAAGCGACACATACAATTCTGATTCCTCCTGTGGGGAATACAGCGCATCATATTTTTCTATTATTTTTTTTCGATGTGAATCAGTCATAGGTTATGCGGCTAAAGCAGTATCACTCGTAGCTTCTGTTTCCTTCTTCACGGGGAAAGCAATCACCTTCCCACCCTCTGGTGCTGGCGTTGTTACCTCCTGATAAACATCTCGGCGTATTTCATTCCGATAGTCATTTAGGTCTCGCATGATGGAAAGTAACTGCGTTCGCACTGTTCCGTCTTTATCCATCTTACCGATACCATTGCTCTCTACTGATCCATCCTCGTTACGAGTTACTTTCCCTCGAAATTTCAATAATAGTTTAAGACTGGTAACACGAAGGAAGTTTTTTACAAAGTACGCAAAAGTGTAGTACTCTAACTGATTTTTAACCGGATCTTTTTTTATCGCCTCGAATACCGAATCAAACTGAGCAACAGACACCTTGAGGCTTTTGGCCGCTTCTAGTAATTCTGCGGGTGTTTCCGCTTTATCGATCAAGGTTATCTCATTGGCGGCATCAATTTTAGCTTCATTTAGACCCCCATAGAAAGACAAAAAGGCCTCCGGATCATCTAGCTTGATCGTACTATTCTCTAGCGATATCCCTTTTGATTCAGCAAAATTTTCTAGCCCTTGTTTCATCTCAGAAAGAGCCTCTTTCACAACATCAAACCGATTAAGCTTTTCTAGCATTTCAGGACATTGCTTATAAGCCAGATACTGAGCTTTTGTTTTATCCAAAAGCCCTATAATACCCGCTAAAATAGAAACATCTAGGTGTATCGCCAACTTTGCAACTCGTAAAAAAGTCTTTGATTTCAAGGCCGAATTTTCGGCAAAACTATTAACCGTATCCTGGGTCAATTCTTCGACAAAATTAAAAATATAAAGGTTCTGTAACATCTCTGGACCGGCCATGTTCAACGGTTTTCCCGATTCTGTTTTAATCGCTGTAACCGATCGTGATTGCACGCCTAATTGCATAATACCATTGGCTTCGCCTTTATCACTAACCCCCTCACTAAAAATCTCACAGTCAACTCTTGGGGGTCCTTCTTCTGTCTGAATAAAGAACTGAATTCGCCCACTCGGGCCATAAAGAGCAATCTTTTCTTCATCTTCCGCGGTGACATACTCCGTCCCTGTTTCCGTTCGGTACAAGTTTGTAAATTTTTTGAGATTCTGCATAAGTTTTGCTTTATCCGAAGACGCAATCGTACAATCGATATCCCCAAAAGCGCCTACTGATTTTGCCGACATAATCTGTGTCGCTATTGAACCAATAATCGCATATCGCTCAATACCCTCAAAAAGTTGTGCCAAGGTATCACAGGCTTCTTTTTCTTTTTCTGGCAACTTATCAAAACGCGCTTGCTGTTCTGGTGTAGCCTCTAGCACGGTAAACGCTGGTCCTTCTTTGTCTTCTATTGACTTCGTTACTTGTCCAATAGCACCCTTCTTATTTACAATTTCCTCCGTTGCAATGGCTAATCCTTTTAATTTAAAATGTTCTATCAAATTCCTTACCGACTCGGTAAGGCTATCGCTTATCAATTGGGCTATGAGTTTCAACCCTTTCAAATCTTCTGCGGCAATAGGTGATGGTAGCTCACTAATCTCCCTACAAGCGGTTGAAAGATTGGTCAGATGCCCCTTGATAGCTTCAAATAATACCTCAAATTGCTCTTTATCTTCTGGCGAAACAGCTAGACTGGTCAATACATCCGCGGCTAACTGTGTTTCAAAAAATTGTTGATGTTTGATTACAGAATCTTTATCTAAGTTGTCTTGCTGTAAAGAATTGACATTAGTGAAAATCCTCGAAATAAATTTTTCCACCTCCGCTATTGATTGCGAAGGCGCTGAATCTGTAGTAGAAAGCTCATCATCATTCGAAGCTTCAGTTGTAGACATTCCACACTCTTTCATGAAATCCTTAGAGAATTTTATCGTGGGAGCCTTGAAGAAAAGAAAACGGTGGCTAAGTCTAGACATTTTTTATACGATTTTTTATAAATATTCATTAAGAATTGTAATCAGGTGGTACCTAAAAGGCAACTCATTTTGAGAGACCTTACAAAATGTTTTATAAAACTGGTTAATTGTAGTATGTTATGGTGGATATGGAAAACCTTCTAGTAATGGCGACGGCGTGGACGGGATTATTAGCGAGTAATGATCTAGTAATTCCGGATACTAAAAATACACACAACGAACAAATAATTTATTCAACCGATCTTTTTCGAAAACCCAATAAACGAAAAATAGCGTTACAAAAAAGACTTTTAGCTAAAAAAATAAAAAAACAGATACAAAGAAATGTCGATAAAGTTTTGGTATTTGCTCCCCACCCAGATGATGAAGAATTGTGTTGCGGGCTTACCTTGACCGAAAAAATAAAGCAAGGGTCCACTGTTAAAATTGTTTTTGTTACCAATGGGGATGCGAAAAGCTTTGATTTTGATATTTCAAAATCCTATGGACGCCTTCGTAAAAGTGAATCCATCAAATCGGCTATACATATGGGAATCCCCATTCGTAATCTTATTTTTTTGAATTTCCCTGATGGATATTTGGATAAACTTGATATGACAACGCCTATTACCTCTTCTTATACTGGTGAAAATGTCACGCATTTTTCGAGTTATTTCCCGGGACGACTTTATACCAAAAAAGCATTGAAATCGAGTATTCGTGAAATTCTGATAAAGGAAAAACCGCACACAATTTATTTCCCCGACCCTCAGCTAGACAAACACCCAGACCATGCGGCAGTCGGCCAAATAGTGATGGATATCATCACCGAAGATGGTCTAAAGCTCGACACACAAGCCTACCAGATACACGGTACGAAAAAAGTAGCCGCTCTCAGTCTCCCAAACCGTTTAAAATTAGAACTTATTAAATTTTTCCCCTCGCAGTTTCACTCGCCTGAATATAAAAAGTTCATGGAGCACTTTGCTAGTTTACCCGAGGTTTTTAAGGGATCTTCTCCTAATTCGCAATAGAAAACATACACAAGAAGGAGTCATTCTGAATTTATTTCAGGATCTAATCAAATTGTTCTTTATGGCTAGATCCCGATATTCATCGGGATGACGAGGGGTTTTAATATTATTGGGGGTACTAACGCTATTTAGTCTTAGTTTGCCACTGTTCTAAAATTTCATTTTTCCATGGCTGGAAGCTTCCGGTCTCAATTTTTTTACGCATTGTTCGCATTAAGTCCTGATAAAAATAGAGGTTATGAATGGTTAAATACCTTTTTCCGAGATCTTCGCCGACTTTTATCAAGTGATGCAGATAAGCACGACTAAGACCCTCTTTACAAACCGAACAACCACAATTTTCATCAATAGGTGCTTCAATGGTTTCCATCTTTTTCTGACTTATTTTTACGGTTCCATTCCATGTATACAATAGACCATGTCGAGCATTACGAGCGGGCAAAACACAGTCAAACATATCAATACCGCGTGACACGGCTTCGACCAAATCTGTTGGCGTCCCAACACCCATAAGGTACCGTGGCTTTTCCTCTGGCATTGTCGGAACAATTTTGTCTAGAACCTCATACATAGCTTTGGGTGGCTCCCCTACTGCCAACCCACCCATCGCAAATCCATCAAAAGGCATCTGGGTAATAGCCTTACAAGATATCGCTCGTAGATCCGGAAAACACCCTCCCTGAATAATACCAAAAATCTGTGGTCGTGCCGTTGGTGAAAGCGATATTGGATACTTTTTCCAGTGTGCATCGAGTGATCGTTGTGCCCAACTCGTTGTTCTCTCAACCGCTTTTTTTACCTTAAAGTAGAGCTTTCTGTTTTGTTTTTTTTCAAATAATGCTTCATCGCTAATCCCCATTATTTTCATTTTTGATTGTTTTTCCTCAGGGGAAAGGCGTAATTTACTGGGCGGACACTCATCAAACGCCATAATAATATCCGCTTCAAGATGGTGCTGGATATCAATTGATTTTTCCGCATCAATGTAAAACCGTTTTCCATCGATATGCGAATTAAAATAAACCCCTTCATCGGTTATTTTCTTTTTCTTAATGGAAAAAACCTGATAACCTCCACTGTCGGTTAAGATTGGTTTATCCCATTTCATAAAGGCGTGAAGCCCCCCAAGTTTGGCGATTAAGTCATCTCCTGGACGAAGTAATAAATGATAAGTATTACCAAGGCAGATAGAAGCCCCTAGATCCGAAAGCTCCTGAAAGCTTACCGCGCCCTTTATCGCGCTCCTTGTCGCCACAGGCATAAAAACAGGCGTTTTCACCTCCCCTCTTCTGGTTTTCAATAGTCCTGTCCTGGCTAATAAGTCTGTTTTCTGTAATTCAAAATTTTCCATGATATTAGATTTTCCTAAGCTTTAATTTTTATAATGCCTTCTTCATTAGCCTCTTTTTGGCGTTCTAAGGTCGCTCGTTTTTCAGATTCACTCTTTTTTTCTTTGTAACTATTCAGTCCCAAATATAGGACAATGAGAATTTTTATCAAATAAACAGGTCAGCGCTTCAGATCCTGTAACTCCATTTTTCTTGCAAGTAGCCAAATAAGAC
>JALWQU010000204.1 GCA_026982915.1 Candidatus Altimarinota bacterium
CGTTCTGTCCGTTTTTCCACTTTCTTTATCTCAAACTTTCCTTTCATTACCCCTGGTACGATTTCGTCATATAAATTTATTTCCATAGCTTCACTATACCTCCAGCACAGGATTTTGGGAATTACCCCTTTATTTTGTGTATTTTTTTTTAGTGTATAATGTTTGGATCTATTTAATTGATATTTACTAATTATTAAAAAGATGCCAAGAAATACACCACAAGAAACGAATGCACCATTAGCAGGAGATCAGCACAAAAGAGTAGAAATGCAGCAATGTATTGGGCGAACGGTGGGTGAGTTAAGCGATCTGAAAAATCAACTTGATGCTTTTGCTTTTGATGAACCAGAAAATGATGAAGCTCGGGAAAGTAATGATCGGAGGCTTAAGTACTATGAAAATATACTAAAAGTTCTCAAAGATCCTCAAGTGTTAGATTCAAATTCACTGTCTGCTCATGAACAAGAAATAGCTAAGGTTAGAGGAGAGAACTGTATTGCAAGGGAGGATGTTGAGAGAGATATGCCTGAAATAAAAAGGAAGATTGATAGTAGTATTAAAGATCTAGAGGAGGAAATAAGTAATGTAGGTCCTGAGTCTTTTTTAGATAAGAACGGTATGGAGAATCTTCAGATACTAAAGAAACAACTTGAAATCATGGAGTATGCAAAACTTGCTGCTTCAGAGGTACCTAATATTGTGAAACTTATGGAGGTTATGACTGACTTCTACGATTATCAAGAGAGGACCAAAAAGTATGGAATGAGTAAAGAAGAGGCGAAATCTCACTTATTAACAGAGTTTGAATAGGAGGTACTTTTTTGCACTTAATATTGAATCTACAAAATTTCAATAGCCCCGGTTTTTGCATTGAGTTGTATTTTTTTATCTCGGCGAAGTTCGCCCATGAGTTTTGTGACGGTTACACGATTAAGGCCTGTTTTTTCGGCTAACTTTTTATGAGAAATACGGAGTGGGATATTGAAAATTTTCCCCAAAATTCGTCGCTTATTTTTATGGTCAAGGCGTTTTATCTCCGCAAAAAGCTGTTCTTTGGCGGGACGAGAAAGGGCGGCTATTTTATTTTCATAGTCTTCAGTTTTTTCGGCAAGAGACTGCATGAGATTGAGTGCTACTTCAGGGTGTTTTCGGACAATATCTAAAAATTCACTTGTCGGTGTTTTACAGATATAAGCCCCACGAGTAGCCAGCGCTGTATGATTTGTTCGGTTTGTACCAAAGTCGCCAAAAACATCCCCGGAGGTAAGGGTCTCAATGATGACACGTTTACCATTTATTTCCTGATAAAGCTCAACTTCACCCTCCTTGAGGACATATACATGTTTGGCGGGATCATTCGGGGAATAAAAAATAGAGTCTTTTTTGAAATAACCTTCCACGGCATCTTTTCCAATAGTAATGAGTTCTTTTTCGGTAATGCCTTCGTATAGATCAATATTTCGAAGGCAGAGTATCTTTTTTTGCATTGAGGTGACTTTATTCTATCTGGAGATAAAAATCAAAGATTTTAAGTCGCTTAGTTAACATTGCTATTTTAGAATTTATCTAGTGCCTCATGACGTTTTGTACCGCTCATGGATTATTTTAAATCCTAAAATGAGAATCAGTAAAACAGCGATAAACTCTCCATAATTTCTTAGCACATGCCAGATCTCGCTTCCGAAAAAATACCCCATGCCAACCACAACGCTCGCCCAAATACTGGTACCGATGAGATGGTATCCCAAAAACTTGAGCGGATGCATTTTAAGGCCGCCGGCAATGATGGAGCTTACGGCACGGACGCTTGTCAGCATGGCAGCGACGAAAACCGTGAATTCTCCGTATTTATCAAAAATTTTTTGGGCTTTGTTTATTCGTTTTTGAGGCAGGAAGAACTTGTGGCCATGATGGTCTAACCAGTTTCGTAATCCATGGCGAGAAAAATAAAACAAGGTCATATTTCCTATGGGTGGGACCAAAAGGGCTATGAGGAATAAATACCAAATATTAATTTCAGGGGTTTGGCTGGCGAGGATCGCCGAGGAAAAAATAAGGGTTGTACCGGGGAGGGGAATACCTAAATCATCGATTAAAAGAATAAAAGCAATAGCAAATAATCCGTATTCTAGGATGAAATTTTGCATTTTTATCGGATGAGAAATTGGGTATCAATGATACGCCTATCGATGTTTGTTGATAAGTTCGAGTAATTGATCTTCTGATTGAACACCAACCGCTTCTCCCACAACTTCACCATTCTTAAAAACCTTGAGGGCCGGGATAGACATAACACCATATTGTGCGGCTAGTTCGGCTTGTTCATCAACATTTACTTTAGCGATTTTGGCACCTGGTTTGAGCTTTTCTGAAAGCGCTTCAACGGTTGGCAAAAGCATTTGGCAAGGGCCACACCAAGGAGCCCAAAAATCAACTAATACTATATCACTGCTATCAAGTACTTCGGCTTGAAAATCGTCTTTGGTTACTGCTTGTGCCATGTTATTGAGGGGGTTAGTAAATTCACCATTATTATAATTTCAAAAATAAAAAACGAAAGAAAGTTTGGCTAATTCCTAAAGTGAGGGGATTTAAGAAAAAAGACCTTTGATTCGGAAGTGAAAGAAGTCACGATTACGAATACCGTAATTATTCATGAAGAACCGTTGTAGATGAGAAT
>JALWQU010000205.1 GCA_026982915.1 Candidatus Altimarinota bacterium
ACTTTTTAGGACTTATATAGCGAGTAAAATAAAAAATCCAGATCGGCTTTCGGCTGGTTGGCTAAAATTTGACCGAAAAGCTTTTATAAAATCGAAGAATTTATTGGTTAATAGCCAAAACCGTCCCTTTCAAAAACTGATAAAAAAGTGGAAGCTGGATGGATCGCTTGAAAAAGACCCTGAAGCGGATAATTTTCTCTATTTTGATTTTATCTCCGTTGGCGCGAATAAGTCGGACAAGTTTGTTTGGACGAAAATCTGGCATGATAGTGAAATATCACGAGACGGTCTGGTAAAGAACTTTTTACAGATCAAGCGGACGCACGCTTATAAAAAAGGCGAAATAAAAGACCTGATTGGGTTTGATCGTTTACCCGAAAATATACAAGATTTACTAAACGGAGAACTGCTCTGGAAGCTCGGGGCGGGGGAGAATCGGACGGTTATGCGGGTGTATGTGCCACGAGAAACGGAAATAATTTCGTCTTCCATTCCGTCAGGGGATTTGACCGTTTATAGGGATGAAGACACGCAATTAAAGGTTTTAGAGTTTCCGATAAATCTCGTACCAGGAGAAAAAATGGCGACAAAAATCGAGTATCAAACGCATTTAAGCCGTGGGTCACATGATTGGCGTCCCTATATGATGCAGGTTTTGGGGACGCCTGGACGAGAAAAGACGACTTTTATGGAAACGATTTCGGTCGGTAAATTAAACGATACAGCCTCAAGACGAAGTGTGTCATCGGTTGGACGATTTCGAGCGGAGACAGCCAATATTGGGCATCCTGAACCCTTGATTGATCAGGTTTTCCGAGCGGTTCTGGAGTGGGGGAAAATGAGAGCTGAGTAGAGTGTTTAAGTGATATGACACAGAAAACGTCTGTAGGGGCATCCACTCATGGCGTTGCTGATAAAAGACGCGATAAATCGGCGTCTCTACGAGAATGAAATTTAAAAAATAAACGCCGTAGAGACAGAGGGCGCCTGTCTCATGAACATATTGATGGGCGAAAGATTTTTCGCCCCTACAGAATCCTTTTTTGGAGCCGGATTACCTCTTGCTTAAAACACACGAGATTCTTTGCCATTTTTGGTTGTACTACGGGCTCAGAATGACGGATTTTTTTGTCACCAGACCTTGGAAAAGGCGGCAATCTGTGGTAGAATATTCTGATGGAAAAGAAAAATCACTCATCTCGTCTACGGAGACTTGGTACCGAAAGTATCAAGAGTCTACTGAGTACTGATGCTAAAAAAAAGCTAGATATTTATCAAGTTTCAAGAATCTTGTTACGACAATTCCATACAGGGGGAAGTTATCACGGATTTGGACTTGAGGGTAATCAAAAAAATGTTCTGAATGAAAAACTAGCTGCCCAGAAAGAAAGTCTGATGGTGTGGCTAGACGCGATGAAACAGGAGTACGAGGCGGGGGAGTTTAAGGATAAAGAACAATACATATCTTTGGCGGTTAATTTCTTGGGAAGTGTTATTTTTAGAGATAAGGACGGTACTTTTGTAAAACGAAAAAAAGGGAGTATGGCTCTTTTCCCTGGATATTCGTCGGGGGTATTTTCCGTATCCGCGAAAACTTTTTTTGAGAAACGGAGTAATAATGATATTGATAAAGACCATCCATTAACGGACGAAGAACTTGATGATTTCCGTGAAATTTATGGAAAGAATTACCAAGAACATTGTGATAATTTAGAAAAAAATGTTCCGCCAGAACCACTAGAACTCCCTGAAGGAAAAAACAAATGGCTTATTGTGGGGAAAGGCGATACTTATTTACCAGAAGATCGTCTAGAAGAAAAAGATCGTCTACAGGATGATTATGAGATCTTAAAAGAAGAGATGGTAAGAGGCTCTCAAGCAACGCCGGCTGATTGGTGTATTGGTCGTGGATATACGGAGACCTACACTCAAAATGGTCAAACAATGTACATATTGCGTGGAGCCAATCCTAAGCCAGAAGGTGATGATATATTTTATGCGGCAATACGAGTTTCTTTTGAGAATGGAATTTATCGTGTAGCCGAAGTACGCGGACGACTGAAGAACCAACACCTCCCCGAAGGAGCAATTGATCCTGTGATTGAAATGCTAGAATCTATGAAAAAAGATGGGGTAAAGGGGGCTGATCAGGAAATCAGAAAAATATCAAAACTAAAACCCTGGTATGAGCTAGAAGCAAAGCTTGGTGAATATGATACTGATACCGAAAGATATTCCCCAAAAGGTCTCGATGAAATAAAATCTTTACTAGGAAATTTTATGAGTGAGTTCCTTGAAGCACACAAAGGAAATGACTCTGAAAAACAAAAGAACTTGATAGAAAAAATGGAATACCTATTAAATCTAAAAACTCCAGTGGGACAAGGTTTTGGAAGTATTTCATCTGAAATAAGAGACAAGGCTGTTAATTATTTATGGAATCTTTTCAGAGAGAATAAGTCAGAAGATAAAGCCTTTCTGGAAAAGTTTTTGAAATGTTTTAATGCAACACTAAGACACGGAGATATTATTGATCAAGATGAATCTATAAAACGAAAAAATATAGCTTTTCCGGATAAAGATGGAAGGTTTCAGTTAAACGAAGACACAAGAATTATTCAGGGTGATTATAAATTCAAAGAAGAAGACCGGCCCTTTCTAAAAAATATTATAAT
>JALWQU010000206.1 GCA_026982915.1 Candidatus Altimarinota bacterium
TATTTTTATTCGAACTATTATTCCCCAAAAAATCGTTCACAGAAAATCCCCCAAATCTCCCAACCAGACTACTCTGCTAGATTTTTTGTCCGGAAAACTTAAGACTTTTTAGAATCCATTATTTGACATTTTACTTTATTTATTTCTAAGCTATGTTACAATAATGTAAAATAAATATCGATTATATGAAAATAAGCCTCCTTGAATCAGACCTCAATAAAGAAATAAGAAAAACTCGACGACAAATAAAACGACTCAAAACTCGTGTTTGTTTACAACGAGTAAGGGCTTCTTTTGGCCGTTTATGGCAAAAAGAAACCACCTATTTACAGGGGAAAATAAATTCCCTTAAGCAAGAAATAACCAGCATGGAAAAAGAATCTCAAGAACTAACCTTTCATCGATTATATCTGCGCGATTAACTTTAACTTCTATTTTGGTGTTTTTTGTGATATAATAAAGGGAATGTCTGATAAAAAGAAGCGCACTGACGATGAAAAAACGGTTGACCTCGCCGTGAAAAAAGATGATAAATCAGAAGATGATGATTATCTCGTAGAGGATGATGGTGACTTTTTTTGGGTGTTACAGCGTGTTGTTTGGGGTGTTTTAAAAGGACTTATTTTGATAGGGTCTATTGGTTTCTTTGTTTGGTTTATCTGGGGCTATGGTTCTAACGATACGGAAGATAAAAAACTTGATATTACACAAATATCCAAGATAATCCACGATAAAGTTCCTAAAAAAGATAAAAATACAACCACTACAAAACCCGTTGATAAAAATATTCCGAATAAATCACCTCTTCCTGAAATAAAGAATATGACGGCCACAAATCAGAGCCTTTTGACGATCACAAAAGCCTATCAAGCAATCAATCAAGACGTCTCAACAAACACCGATATAATCACCAAAAGTATTCAATGGTTAAAAGGGGCCAAAACGATGGGATCGGTAAACCTCGATATTATTCGAATCGAAAGCCCAAAGAAGCGGAGTCAAAAAATAGAGGACACCATTATCTTTGCGGAGAAACTACTAAAAGAATCGCCTATCCTAAAAAAACAGCTTTCTACCGAACTAGAAACGCTCAAGAAAAGAAAAGCCAGCCTCGAAAAAGAACAGACTACCAATAAAGACCAAATATTCCAAAATCTCAAAACCTTTAAATCTGATAATATAAATAAACTTTTAGAAAAACAAGAAGTAGTCGGCAAAGAAATAGCCAGTCTTTCCACAAAAGGTAAAATAAGAGAAATACTACTGAAAAATATCAAAAACTTCGAAAACCTTATCTATCAAAAAATAATACACCTTGTTCCCAAAACACAAATTATTCAGGCACCCCCCAAAACCCCAAAAGCCTCTAAAGTTAAACCCAAAAGCGATATCCGTCCCTAACCATAAATAAAATTTGACATTTAAGCCTCTGGCTTTAGACTTTGTCAGAATTTCGGGATACAAAAAGTCAGCTTTTAAGGCTTACTAAAAAATCCCCTCTTTATCTACCCTTAAAAAAATTCGCCACATGCCCATTATTAAATCAGCTATCAAGCGTGTTCGACAGCAAGAACGACGACGACAACGAAACCTTATCACGACTCGTAAATACCGAACCCTTGTAAAAGAATTTACAGCACTCGTAGACGGTGGGAAAATTCCAGAAGCCACAAAGCTCTACCCACAAGTACAAAAAGCTATTGATATGGCGGTAAAGAAAAAAATGCTTCACCAAAATACTGCTGGTAGAAAAAAATCACAACTGGCTAAAATGATAAATCCAAAAGCAGATAAAAAATAAGCCAGATAGGTAATGACGAAAAATCTTTTTTTAAAAAAACCTGATAAATAATTTATCAGGTTTTTAGCAATTGCACGAACTTCAACTAAACGCTTTAAAAAAACTTTTATACAAGTTTTTTAGCGTCAGCAATAGAATCTTTGAAATCACCTTTGAAAGTATACTTTTCTTCCATCGTATCAATCTGATCCTGGGTCATGTTCGACACATCTGAGAAGGTAAAAATACCTTCATCGTTAAGCTTTTTAGCATAAACCTTCCCAATACCTTCGATTTTCGTAAGATCATCACCTTTTGTATCCGTTGAAGCTTCCTTAGATTTTGTGGCTGTCTTTTTAACCGCTTTTTCAGCCGTTGTTCCAATCTTTGTAATCTCAATAACCGTAAAATCTTGTCGGTGACCTTTTGTCGCTCGGTACCGTTTTCTCGGTTTCATTTTATACACTCGTATCTTCTTCCCTCGTCCATGATCTATAATTTTGGCGGAAACCTTTGTATCCAACAATGGAGCGCCTATCTGTGTATCAGATCCATCGGGTGATGAAATCAGGAGTGTTTCTAGATCAATACTTTTACCTACCTCCACATCGATTTTATCGACTTCGAGCTGTTCCCCCATTTCAACAAGGGCTTGATGTCCACCAATTTTTACAATAGCTATCATGATTTTAATAAGGTTAATCGTTTTACTCGGCGTCCAAATAAATGAATCTCTAAGCCGGAAAACTGAAATATTATACTCCGATACTAGTAACAAAAGTCGGTTTGTCAAACCATAACGCCGCTATCGGGGCTAATTCCCAAAATGAGGGGAAATGGTATGGTAAAGGTATGGAAAAATTAGCAAAGCTGGTATACGGAAAATA
>JALWQU010000207.1 GCA_026982915.1 Candidatus Altimarinota bacterium
TCTTCTCCTTTTTTTATTTCTTCCGCTCTTGTTATATCAAAATCTTCCAAATATTTTCCGTATACCAGCTTTGCTAATTTTTCCATACCTTTACCATACCATTTCCCCTCATTTTGGGAATTAGCCCTGGTATTTACATCGGTCATTAGTCTATGATGGTAGATAAAACAAAAAAGCACCCTAAAGCGGTGCTTTTTTTCTTCTTTCGCTGGACGGGGTATTGAATTTCAAGCGTAAATTGAAATAAACCATCCTCGTCCGAAACATTTTCAAGGAGAAATAATAGCAGGACTGGTGCTACGCCTCAAGACTAAACATTTCTACCAGAATTTCAGAAATTTTAGCGGCTTCATCGGAGCTGCATTTACCAATTTTCTCGTGTAGCCGAGACTTATCAAGGCATCGAATTTGATCTAGTCCGACTTGTGCCAATTGGTTACCACAAAAAACTTGAGTACGAGATGGATAGTTTCGAAACGTGTGAGTAAGTGGCGCTAGTATTACGGTTTTAAGGTTGTTTTGAATGGCATCAGGGCTGATCACAACACAGGGACGAGTTTTTTTGATTTCAGCACCAATAGTTGGATCTAATTCAGCCCAATAAATTTCAAATTGTTTTATTTTGTTTCCCATGCTGGCTCAGTTTTATCAAATTCATTGGATACATTTTGCCACGCCTCAAATTCAGGATCATCATGAGGCGCTCCAGCTTTTTTGAATTGGGCATCCCAGCCCTCATGTAATTTTTTTTTCTGAGGGCGAGTTAGAATCAGGGCATTATTAGTATTTTTGACTTCAACCTTATCTTCAAACCCTAACTGCTCAATCAAAGTTTTCGGCAGACGGATACCACGAGAGTTTCCGATACTGATAAGGGTGAGTTCCATTTTTAGTATTTTAAAAGTAATTACATTGTAAGTCTTTTTGCTGGTAAAATCAAATATTTACCGATGAAACAGGGTAAATCCCATTTTGATGTTTCTCCGGGTTCAACCCTGCTCTGGCAGAAGTTTTTACTCTCATAATAAATATTTCACTATTCAGGAAATATAGGTTTTTTGTGTTCCATAACATATTCAAAAGGCGTTAATCTTAAATAATATTGGCTGTATAAATCACCATATTCATTATAATACTGTTTTGTTTCAGGATGTTCTGAAAAATAATGGTTTTTAGTGGTATTAATAACCATTTCTATCGGGTTTATTACTTTCCAGTATTTCCCTCCCAAAATAACCGTTTGATACATATATTCTACGTTAGGTCGTGAATTTATATTGACTCCCCAATAATACCCATTAACCCTTATAAAAATTTCACCTAAGTAATAAGCAATTTCATCGAGTAAAAATAAACTTTCGATTGAATACCTATAATGACTACCACTATCAATATAGTTTCCATCTACATTTTCAATAAATACCCATAAGGGTAAATCTTCTAATTTTGGTTTGGTTGTTGTTTTAGTGAATACATAATTTTCATTGAGATAACTATTTACTAATTTTAAAGATTCGGGGGAAAAATTTAATTCTTTTTCTGAAAATCCTGCTTTTATCATTTTTGATATTAAACTACAAATGCGTTCTTCCTTTAAGGCTAAATAATCCTTTTCATACTGTTTGTAGTTCTCTTTTGTTAGCTCTTTATAAATAGTCATTATTTTTATGGTGTATGAAATACTATTTTTATATTATTAGCTTTTAAATAATTAATCAAGGGTCCTGACTAGAGATTCCCCATTCCTCCTTTTGCCATACGAGGTGTGTCGAATTTTGGATATAAATTAAAATAGTTCCACCCCGTTCGAAATATCTTAAGGAGAACTAAACCACCAAAATCTATTCATTCCCCCACAAAAACACCTTTGTGTAATTTAGGATACACCAAAATATAGAAAAATAATTTTCATTCGCTATTATTTTCATGAAAAAAAACAAAAATAAGCATGCGTGTATTGATGTTGGGTTGGGAATTTCCACCCGTTTATTCCGGTGGACTGGGCGCAGTGAGCAAAAAACTCGCCACAGAACTAGCCGTTTTGGGAGCCGATATCCTTTTTGCCGTGCCGCATTTTGTCCGTCAAAACATTGGTAATAAGGATATTCCTCGTGATTTTGAGATGGTTGATTTTGACGATGAAAAATTTACCAAAAATATCACCCTTACCAAAATACACGCTGGATTTCAGTCGCCTTACATATCCGAAAAAGGCTACACAGAACAACTAAAAACAACGGTGTTGTTTCAAAAAAATAAGTCGCAAACTGCTCAAAAAAGCCACGCGGTTTATGGTCAAAATCTTTGGGAAGAAATCGATCGATTTGCCGCTCAGATAGAACTCCTCGCCGCCGACCAACCAGCAAGTAAAAAAATCGAGATTATTCACGCGCATGACTGGATCACCTTTGAGGTGGGTATTCGTGCCAAAATAAAACTAAATATCCCGCTTATCTGTCATGTGCATTCAACCGAGATGGACCGTACGGGTGGAAAACCAAACCAAGAAGTCTTTAATCGGGAAAAATACGCGCTTGAATTTTGTGATCGAGTAATGGCGGTAAGCCAGTTTACAAAAGACATACTGGTAAATCAATATGGTATTCCCGATTCCAAAATAGAGGTTATCCATAAC
>JALWQU010000208.1 GCA_026982915.1 Candidatus Altimarinota bacterium
CTCCCCATTTCAGAAACAAGCCGATCCGATTCTTCACTGTCCCCCGCCAGACTAAACAAATCGGTATCCAGAGGTTTTGTCTGTTGGTAAGCTTTCTTAAGCGCTTCATCAAATTCTTTAGGCGTCGCCTCACCCGAAATATCCGCAAAAATACTCACCGTTCGTTTACCGTCCTGATGCCGAATAACCGGAATACCTTCTTCGTAATGAAAATCTGCCAAGGCCGACAGTGACACATAATCCCCTAAAGCGGTTTTTATCGGAATGGCCTTTAAGACCGATACCGATTGAGGATTCTCCCAGACAAATTCGTCGTTAAATTTAAGCCGTAACCATACCTCAGTCGTTTCATCCGATGCCGTAATATCAAAAACCTGCACCCCCTGCAACGCTGACCTGAGCGTTGACTGAAGTGATTGCACCGTAAGGCCATAACGAATCATTTTTGATCGATCAAACTCCCACACAATCTGCTTATTTCTTTCTCCAAAATCGTTACTAATATTTTCCAGAACAGCCCCGTTCGCTAGCTTAATTTCCGCCATCGACTGCTCCATCTTTCGTGAAACTTCCTCCAAATGTGGCAGATCATCACTCGAAATTTTTACCTCAATGGGCGCTCCACCATTACCAGGTCCACTTCCATCTTGTGTAAGTTTTAGCGTTATGTGCTCAGGAATTTTTTGTGAAAGCGCTTTCTGAAGCAAGGTTCTTATTTGTGTCGAGGTCAAAGCCCGCTCTTTTTTAGGCGTAAGCGTCACGGTTACGCCCAGAATAGACGAATCAGGATCATTTAAACCAGACCGAGAAACCGCTGGATCATAAGGTGATCGTTGCCCGACAAACAGCGTGTAATTCTGAAGCCATCTTTCCGCCTTAGGGACAGTCAAATAAGGCGACAAAACTTCGTCTACAACTGGTATTTGTTTTCTTGTTTCGGATAAAGGTGATCCTTTTGGCAGATCTAATTCGATCACAAAAACCTCCGCATCATCTTCCGGGAAAATCTCCACTTTCACCATATTAAACTTGAAGAGTAGCCCGACAGAAAAAAGAGCCAAAACACTTACCAAAATAACCAAAAAAACTTGTTTTGGATGTTTTAGAATTTTTAGAATATTGGCATAATACCAAGCCTTTACCCGAACCATGATTGACAGTTCTGACATATGCTTTGGCGGTATTTTTTCAAAAAACATCACCCCCAAGGCTGGTAAAAGCAGCAGGGAAATGAAGAGCGAGACCAAAAGCATGATCGTGACCGTAATCGGAATAATCGAAATAAAGTCACCCGAAATTCCCGAGATCATAATAATCATCGGCAGAAAAGCAAAAATCGTCGTAAAGGTTCCCGCAATAATCGGCCACCGAAAATCAGCAATCGCTTTTTTGGCGGCGATGACTGGCGGTATTTGTTTTACACGAATGTTGTCAGAAATAGCTTCCGCCATAATAATAGCGTTATCCACCAAAAGCCCTAACGACAGAATAAGCGCGAATAAAGAAAGAAAGTTAAAGGTCTCTCCTAAAGTAAAAAGAATAAGAATTGCCGTCAGCATTGAAAGCGGAATAGATATCAAGGACAACAAAGCCTCACGCCATCCCAGAAAAATCCAGAGTAAAACCGCAATAATAAAAATTGTCTGGAATCCTGATTTTATCAAAATATCAAGCTGATTTTTGATCTCTTTAGCGCTACTAAAAACCGTATTAACCTGTAGATTTGACGGTAGCAATCCTTCGGCACGAAGGGCGTCAATTTTAGCAAAAACCTTATCGGCAATTTTTTGAATATTTACCTTTTTTTCCGCTTTCGTAATATCAATAGAAATTCCGGGCATACTTTTTACCACCGACTTACTCGCCATATTATTGACGGTGTAGGTTTCTACTTTTTGCGCCTCAAACTCTTTTCGAATATCCGCGATTTCTCCGAGAAAAATCGTCCCCTTGGCCTGCGTAATCGGAATATTTTTAAAATCATCCACCGTTCGTATTTTTCCTGATCCTCGTACTTCAACTGATTCTCCCTGAATATCAATGGAACCAAACGGAATATCCAGATTTGATTGCCCAATAGCCCCAATGATTTGATCGACCGAAAGTCCTTGTGCCTGAACACGGTACGGATCAAGGTAAATATGAAATTGTTCCTCCGAAATCCCCGAAATATTAACGGCTTTGACACCGGTTATGGATTCGGTTGCATCCGCAATCGTTTCGGCAAAAACCTTCATCTCCGATAGCGCAAAATCCCCCGCTAGCGTCAGCGATAAAATCGGGATCGAAGAAACCGAAGCGGTTTCAATATGTGGATCATCCGGTAAATCCCGTGGCAAGTCTACTTTTACTTCATCAATAAGATCCTTGAGTTCCCTAATGTTTTTATCCAGATCACTCCCCGATTCAAACTCTACCATCACCACCGAAACCGAGTTCTGCGAATAGGAAGTCAGCTTATGGAGATTGTCAATATTCTTGACCTTATTTTCCAAAATATTTGTAACACTATTTTCAACATCAATGGCTGACGCTCCCGGATAAACCGTCGAAACAATCCCAATCGGAACTTCTATGTCCGGATTCAGTTCCTGTGGCATTTTTTCATACGCCCAAAGCCCCATAAGTAACATA
>JALWQU010000209.1 GCA_026982915.1 Candidatus Altimarinota bacterium
GCTAAAATCCAACGTTTTGTAGCTTCTAATTTTGGTATTCATAATCGTCAGTTCTTCCATTTCCGTTTAGCCAAGATTTTTTCCTAGCACAGGTTTTTGGGAATTACCCGGTTTTAATAAAATATAATATTTTTATTTTGACATAATTATAGCAAACTTCTAGTATCCGATCGATTTTTTTAACCGGTTAAAAACTATGCAAAAAGCCTATGAAAACATTGAATCCATCGCTGGTCCAATCCTTATTGTAGAAGGAGTTGAGGGCGTTAAATATGAAGAACTTGTAGAGGTATCGACCGAAGATGGACAGAAGAAAATGGGGAAAGTCCTAACCATAGACGGATCTCGAGCCTTAGTCCAAATGTTTGAATCTACGCAAGGACTTTCTACTTCTGGTCTAAAAGCTAAATTCCTAGGAAAGATCGCCACACTTGGTGTTTCTCCTGATATGTTGGGACGAGTTTTCAATGGGGCGGGAAAACCCCTTGATGGTGATGCCGCTGTCTTGGCCGAAAAGGAAATTGATATTTCTGGGCAAGCGATCAATCCTTATTCTCGGAACTTCCCTTCTGATTTTATCCAAACCGGTATTTCTACCATTGATGTGATGAATACACTGGTTCGAGGACAGAAATTGCCGGTATTTTCTGGTTCTGGTTTGCCTCATGCCGAACTAGCCACGCAAATTGCTCGACAGTCAAAGGTAAATGATGGATCTGACTTTGTGGTTGTTTTTGGAGCGATGGGCGTAACCTTTGAGGAAGCGATGTTCTTCCAAAAAGAATTTGAACGAACGGGCGCGATTGAAAATGCAACACTTTTCATCAACACCGCCGCCGATCCAGTAGTTGAGCGAATTTCGGTCCCACGAATGGCGCTTTCTTATGCGGAATATTTAGCCTTTGAAAAAGATAAACATGTATTGGTTATTTTGACGGATATGACCAATTACGCGGAAGCCCTACGAGAAGTTTCGGCTTCACGAAAAGAAGTCCCTGGACGACGAGGGTATCCTGGCTATCTTTATACAGATTTGGCGACTATCTACGAACGAGCTGGACGAATCAAAGGACGAAATGGATCGGTAACGCAAGTGCCTATTCTTTCTATGCCAGAAGATGATATTACGCATCCAATTCCTGATCTGACGGGTTATATTACCGAAGGACAGTTTGTATTGGATCGAGGATTACATCAAAAACAAATTGCGCCGCCTGTGGATGTGCTGAAATCACTTTCACGACTAGCAGGTGCAGGAATGGGAGAAGGAAAAACACGAGAAGATCACAGCAAACTAAAAGATCAACTTTTTGCGTGTTATGCACGAGGAAAAGATGTTCGAGAACTAGCGGTTGTTCTGGGAGAAAGTTCGCTTTCCGCGGTTGATAAAATTTATCTGGCTTTTGCAGATAAATTTGAAAAAGAATTTGTAGGACAAGGTTTTCAAAATGAACGAAGTGTTATTGAATCCCTTGATCTTGGTTGGGAGCTGCTTCGGCCATTCCCGGTCACAGAGCTAAAACGAATTAATCAAAAAACGATTGATAAATTTCATCCAGATCACAAGAAAGGATAGTCTTAATTCATTGCTTACTAAAAAAACCGTCTAATGACGGTTTTTTTTATTTATTTTATTTAAGCACAGTATCACATTTATCAATTTTTCTTTTACCAACTATTAATATCTATCTCTGGAGATTGTTCAAAAAGAAGCTTTGTTTGTGATTTTTTAAATATTTGTATATTGTAGAGATATATGCTTAATGAAAATTTTATAATATCATTTGAATTGATAAAGGATAAAATAAATTCTATAAATAAATATCCTTTTAATCTTCCTATTGTTCAGCATTTAGACAAAATTGAATTACACTCAAATGTTACTTTTTTTGTTGGAGAAAACGGGACAGGAAAATCTACATTATTAGAAGCTCTAGCCGTTCAATATGGCTTTAATCCAGAAGGGGGTTCGAAAAACTTTAATTTTGCCACTAAGGAGACACATTCTCCGTTAGCTGATTTTATTCGTATTGCAAAGGGGTTTAAAAAACCAAAAGATGGTTATTTTTTAAGAGCCGAATCTTTTTATAATGTGGCCTCTAATATTGATCAATTAGACCGAGAAGAAAGTTCTAATCCAAAACTTATTGGCTCCTATGGAGGGAAATCACTTCATGAGCAATCGCACGGAGAATCTTTTTTTTCACTTTTTCTCCATAGATTTTTTGGAAATGGAATTTACATATTGGATGAGCCAGAGGCCGCACTTTCCCCACAGAGACAGTTGGCCTTTCTTGTAAGAATGGATGAATTAATAAGGCAAAATAGTCAGCTAATAATAGCAACGCATTCCCCCATTCTTCAGTCTTACCCGAAGGCTAAAATTATTCAGATATCAGAAAATGGACTTGAGGAACTTACCTATAAAGAAACAGATCACTACGAACTCTATAAATCTTTTTTGAATAATCCTGAATACATGCTTTCAAAATTAAATATAGAATAAGCCCTTTTTGTATACAAGATCAATATTTTTTCGAAAGAAGGGTAATGCTCGTTCCCTACTTTCTTTTGGAAAAATTTGTATAAACATCAGGTTTTTTACCAATAAAAACAATT
>JALWQU010000210.1 GCA_026982915.1 Candidatus Altimarinota bacterium
TATTGGTTATTTTTTTACGCCCAACGGCAAAGCTCAGCGGGCAGGCAAAAGGGGCGTGGGTTTTGCGCCTTTTGCAAAACCCACGACGCTTTTGACTGTCCGGCTGGAGCGATTTGTTAGGGCATTTTTTCCTTTACGGTTAATTTTCATTTTTACCCCGGACTTGCAGCGCGCACAATAGAAAAAATCATTGTTCGCTGATTTCCTCTGTACTGGCTACAAGCACGTTTAATTGATATTTTTACTCGGGAACCTCAATATTGCACTTCCCTACTTGATAAAATATCGGTTAGTTTCCTTTTCTTTATTTTTCGCTATTGGCGATGTTCTCGTTCACTCGCACAATGCCTGAAATGGTTTTTTATGTTTTCGGTGTCCGATGGTTTTGCTCGACCAGACTGCACCCGCTTTAAACGAACATTCAATCTTTTATTTTCGAAGCTAATGCAATTTATTTTACGTTCGGACTTTCCCTCAAGCCACATTAAATTGGATTTGTTCTTTTTTTATTCAGTCACTTTTGTTTGTAGTGATCGGCTTCGTCGGCATCCAGAAACCGAACAGATATTTTACGATTTTAAATTTTGCTCATTCGATGGTGCAGTAGTTATTTTTGCCATCATATTTTTTGCCCTAACGCCCTCATCAGGGGCTTTCAAAAGGGGCGCGGGTTTTGCGTTCTTTGCAAAACCCGCGACGCTTTTGAAAGTCCTCCTGGATGAGTTTGTTAGAGCATTTTTTCAATTTACATAACTCATTATAATTTCGAACATTCTCCATCTCATCACATGTGTCACTTATTTATCAAAACCAATACACTAGTTCTAGTTACAAACCATAAAAGCATTCTATTTTTATCAAGATGAAATGTTACTTTTACTAAAAATATTTACCGAAATCATTCCCACAACATAAACCCACATCACAATATTTGATTTTTTAAATTTACTCACCAATTGTTTATCTTCTATTTCTGCTAGGTCTAATTCAATGAGACTTGATTTTCTTCCTGCTGCTCCGGACTGCATTTTTGATAGTAGCATCCTAAACTTTAAATTTATTAGGATAATTGGAAAAAATCCTAAAACAATCCAATCATGCATCGAAACCATAGAAATATTATTAACATCAAAATTATAAATAGCGACAATAGTTAGAACTGCACCTAAAACAACAAGAAAATTTATAGCACTTCTTTCATTTTTACGGCAATAATCATCGGCTAGCATAAATACAACCAACCCCCATATAATTATTAAACTCAGTATTGCTGCCATTATTCAAGTATCGTGATTGTGTTTTTTTATTTTGCTCTAACGATTGCGCTCAGCGGCGCGCGCCTTTGGCGCGTCCGCTGGAGCGCCTTGTTATATTTTTATTTGGACTAATTTGTTTTAACTCTGAATAGAATTCAGCCAACTCCAACTCGCCCTGCTGCTTAAAATACTCGATGTTATCTTTTTTTGTGACGATTGTTACCATTCGGTTATAACGCTCCCTCATCCAGGAGTATTTTATTCTCAGATCTGCCTTAGAAGGATGACTTGATGCCATTAGTCCTTTCCGAATGATATTGCCGAGATTATTTATATATGCAGGAAAATCATATTCTGGATCATCCAGTTCCGACTGGGCCTTAAAAAAATAATCAATGTAATACATTCCATCTGAATCTTGCTCAAGAAGTGATTCGACGTACTCTCTTTCCATTTTGCTAGTATGATGAACCGCACTATTTTTTGAACCAGCATCAATTACTGATCTATCAAGGATTATTCTCGGGTATAGAGCAGCTTTCGATTCAAGCAAATATGCTTCTACCAGCGCCGGACCAAACAAATACTCGTCTTTATGGATAAATTTCCCGATAGCAACAGCGCCACGACAAAGGATGCCATGCCATAGCATGCGCATAATGAGCCACTTAAGTTCCAACAGGGTATAGAAAACCTCACTCGGCTCATCTATCTGAAATGATATAACTATAGAGTCAGAAAATATTGTTACTTTCTTTGACTGCGAGGAAGTTGTATCGAGCAATTCTGATTTTTTATCTAAATCCCAAATGTCTCGAATTGCCTCATAGGCTTCCACTACTTCATTAATTTTCTTTTCATCATCGTCGCCATTCTTATTGACCGTATCGTCCAGAATTCCTTTGAATCCTAGAATATCGATAAATGCAACGATCCTTTGTTGGTATTTCATATCTCAGTAATTCTTTTCAAATATAACGGCAAAGCTCAGCGGGCAGGCAAAAGGGGCGTGGGTTTTGCGCCTTTTGCAAAACCCACGACGCTTTTGACTGTCCGGCTGGAGCGATTTGTTAGGGCATTTTTTCCTTTACGGTTAATTTTCATTTTTACCCCGGACTTGCAGCGCGCACAATAGAAAAATCATTATTATCCGGTTTCCTCTGTGCTGGCTACAAGCACGTTTAATTGATATTTTTACTCGGGAGTCTCAATATTGCACTTCCCTACTTGATAAAATATCGGTTAGTTTCCTTTTCTTTGTTTTTCGCTATTGGCGATCTTCTCATCACTCGCACAATGTCGGAAATGCATTTTTTGTGTTTTCAGTGTCCAGTGGTTTTGTTCGACCAGACTGCACC
>JALWQU010000211.1:0-7909 GCA_026982915.1 Candidatus Altimarinota bacterium
GCTCTAGTTTTTCACTCGTATTAAGATCTTTCGCTATATTTAAATCAAGAAAAGGGAGTTTAGGTTCTTTCCCGTAAAGAGGTATTTTGGGGAACAAATCATTCCTTTTCGAATAAAAATAACAATGATCCGTAAAGCTCTGAACATCCTGAAAGTTTGGATCTGTAAAGGATTTAGAATCTTCTTGTTCGAGGCATTTCTTTGCCTGAAAAGCCTCCAGTAAAGCCGAAGAAAAAGCTTCTTTCCTCGTGAAACCACAAGCCAGACCTGAGACAATCAGAGACTTTCCTCCAATAGCGGGAAAAACTAAGGTTAAAATACAAAAGGGAATGCCGAAATCATTTTCAGGAAAAACCGTCAATACTTGCCCCGAAAAAGTTTCAAAAAAACTATCCCAACGATCATCCTTGGGGACAGCCGAAAGAGGAAAAGTTGTCCCCGAACACCAAGCATTCGTAAACAAGTCTCTCTCAATAATTTCAAATATAGCCGCTATTTTTGCTTCATCATCAGTCTTATGGGAGGCAATACCGGTGGTTGAAGTTGGCAAAATCTGTCGATCTATAGCCGTGCCCCAAAAAGGAAAAAAACAAAAAATAGCCGGCACCCATAAAGACTTTTTGGTTAATGATTCTTCCATTTTTACCCAAGAGATCGGCGTTTCCTCGGTGATTTTTTTGAAAACAAACCCTGGTGATTGATATTGTTTTTGCGTAAAATAGGGGTTTTCACCCCAACAAAAGTCTTCGTTCATAGCCGCCATCGTGGCTACTTTTAGGGGAGCATTCACAAAACCACTAGCATACCGCTCAAAAAATTCCCCAATGGCCGAAATTTCAGCCTGATCCCTTGTCCAGCCCTTCCCACTACCCAAAAATTCAAGACCTTGCTGACCTTCAAATAATTTAAAATTTTCTATTCGAGTATAGTCCCCCGCCATCGCGGAAGCCACATAAGCTTCAATATTTTCACTCGCAACCCCCGACCAAAGACTCGTAATTATACTGGACCTAGACCCCAAAACACGCGATTTAATCAGCTCAAGATAACGAACTTCACTTGATTCTATCGATGCCGATACGGGGATAAAGTTACCGATGGCTCGTTTTACTGTTGGCATCGACAATCAGGATAAGGAAGTACGCCCTCCATCGAGGTTGATCCTGTGTAAAAATTATAATTTCGAACAAAATTTCGTAGATTTGATCGACCAAAAACCGCCTCAAAAAAGAGTTCATCTACCGCCTCCATAATTATTTTTTGAATAAAAATATCATCCACAAAGTATTCTTTAATCGTTTTATGCTGTTGCTTTGCCAACAAATGAAAATCGTCAAGCAGATTATTGGCGTGCGTGCGTATCTCCGCACAAAAAGGACAGGCTAAGTCTTTAGGAAAGCAAAATGGGCCTACCACGCCGTAGGCCCCTTGATCAATATCAATCGTCAGAAATGGTATATTTTGATCCAGAAAATACAGCGTTTGTTTTTCAAAACCCTTATTTTTTGTCTTAATATTTAGCCCCATAACAGATGAAGACTCATGGCTTATCGAGGTATCAAAAGAAACATTTAAAAAACCTCGCTTATTGAGGCTTTTCGTAACGACTTGTTTTATTTTTTCATCCTCACCCCCCAGCACCAAAATAGTTAAAGATGGGTCTAGAAAATCTTTTTTTTCATAAGCAGGATGTTCTTTTAGGAAATTCAATAAATCTTTATTCTTGGTTTCCCCCGAAGTCTGATAGGCTTCCAGTACTTTAACAAAATTCTTTGCCGCTTCTACCGTATCAAAAACAAGTTCTACTACTTCATTTTTACCTCGGTAACAAAAAACCGTTTTTTCTGCCCAGAGGTATCCAAAGTTTTGCTTCATTTTTGGAATATTTCTGGATGAGCCTTTATGTATTTAAATCTTAGGGATTCAAACGATAGAGCACTTATAGGCAGTAATAGTAACATTGTCGTAAAAAACATACCAATCCCTAGAAGAAATTCTAGTAATATTAAGATGGAAGGTAGTAAACAATAAAACAAAGTAAAATATCCGCTAATTACGCCATTTTCAAGAAACTTGTCTTTTTTGGCTATAACGGAAAAAAGTCCTGTAAAAAAAAGAACATAAATAATCAACTTCATCCATAGCCAATTCTCCCATGTCCATAATTGACTTTTACTTGCCATTGTCGAATAAAGTAAATAACGATCAAGCATTCTAAATAAAACGATGAGAGCTAAAAATACTAAGCCCAATTTTAATTGAAATATAAATCGATGTTTGTAGTAAGCCTTCTTTCGGGCTTCAAGTTGTAATGTTGTTTTTGGGTCTAAATTCTCGGTAACCGTCTTGGTATTTCGTGTAAGATAAAAAACAAAACGGTAAGCTAAGAAAGTGAAAAATATGAAAGAAATTCCATAAATAATAACCAGAAATATACCAGGATCGATAGCCCTCGGCCATAAATTATTTATTAAAAGTAGAACTACTGCATCTAATGCTAATCCAACAATCCCCGCGAAGATAAATAAAGCAAAGGCTAAGAGACTTTTCGTCGGTCCTGTCTTTCCCCATTTCCAACCCAGCGTAGCCCCAGCACTACCTATTCCCAACCCGTGTAGACAACAACAGCAACAACAGCAACCACTACGCAGTATAACACCACCTCTCCCCTTTGTTTCAAAATTATTTAAACGATTTTTTATTTTCATAAAATAAGAATAGCAACACAGTTTTGTTTTTCAAGGAAATTGGTACTTTCCCAAAAAAAACACTTCTCATAAAAAAGAAAAATTCCCTTTTAATTATTGTCATGAAAATATTTTCACTAAACCTTTAAAGATTACCAAAAAATCGCCTCTTAAACTATATATAAAATACCCCATTATCATTAGAGCCATAATTATTTTACATTTTTTCCTTGAAGCCTTTATATTCTGGAAAGAAAAGCCACATTCAGGACAATAATTATTCGAACCTAGAACCTCATTTCTACATTGTGGACACTTTATTATCATCTTAAATTATTGTTACAAGAATTAGCATAGAGAGTCGACTCGTTCCGATAAGGTAAGATAACTTTAGGTATTTTCTTTACTCTTGCAATGGAATCATTCGTTCTTAGAGTTTTTTCACTTAGTTAAATATTCAATTCTTTTTGACAATCAATCCAATCTTTTTAGAATCGCGGAGAATTGCTATTTTTTCGCCATAATATAAACGAATAAGTAGCCTGAAATATTTTTAACCCATACCTACTCATGGCAGACGCAAGACACTTTCCCCTCGCTAAAGTCCGAAATATCGGAATCATCGCTCATATCGATGCAGGAAAAACAACCGTAACCGAACGAATCCTTTTTTATACCGGAAAATCTCATAAAATCGGAGAAGTGCATGAAGGGGAAGCCACAATGGATTGGATGGAACAAGAGCAAGAACGAGGTATTACGATTACTTCGGCCGCTACAACGGCTACCTGGAAAGATTGCCAGATTAATATTATTGATACGCCTGGACATGTGGATTTTACCGTAGAAGTAGAACGATCTATGCGTGTCCTCGATGGAGCTGTTTGTATTTTTGATGGAGTAGCTGGAGTAGAACCACAATCGGAAACGGTTTGGCGACAAGCGGATAAATACAATGTTCCGCGAATGTGTTTCATCAATAAACTTGATCGAACAGGCGCTTCATTCTGGCGTTCTTATGACTCTATTACCGAACGACTGACCAAAAATGCTTATCCTATTCAGCTGCCTATCGGTATAGAAGGCGGATTTAAAGGGATTATTGACCTGGTTACGATGAAAGCTATTGTGCATTACGATGATTTGGGAAAAGATGTCCGAATTGAAGAAATCCCAAACGAAGAATTGGATCTTGCGAATGAATGGCGAGAAAAGATGGTAGAAGCCGTGGCGGGTGAAGACGATGTCCTTATGGAAAAATACCTTGGAGGCGAAGAAATATCGGAAGAAGAACTACAAGCTGGTATTCGACGAGCGGTTATTGCGGGGAACTTTGTACCGGTTATGACGGGAACCGCTCTTAAAAATAAGGGGGTTCAACCAATGCTTGATAATGTAAACGCTTACATGCCATCACCACTTGAAATTCCCCCAACAATAGGAACAGATCCTAATGATGAGACCCGACAAGTGGAACGAAAATCTTCAAACGATGAACCTTTAGCCGCTTTGGCCTTCAAAATTGCAACCGATCCTTATGTGGGACGAATTACCTTTGTTCGGGTTTACTCTGGTATACTAAAGTCTGGCTCGTATGTTTATAATGCCAATAATGGAAAAAAAGAACGAATTGGTCGTCTACTACAAATGCATGCCAATTCACGAGAAGAAATTAAAGAAATTCCCGCCGGTCATATTGGGGCGGTTGTGGGACTAAAAGATACGAAGACGGGAGAAACGCTCGCTGACGAAAAAGACCCAGTGATTCTTGAATCAATGGAATTCCCTGATCCGGTGATCGCGATCTCTATCGAGCCTAAGACGAAAGCCGATCAAGAAAAAATGGGAATCGCCCTTCAGAAATTGGCAGAAGAAGATCCTTCTTTCCGAGTTTCTACCGATGAAGAAACCAATCAAACGATTATGGAAGGAATGGGCGAACTGCATCTCGATATTCTTGTTGATCGAATGAAACGAGAATTTAAAGTTGAGGCTAATATCGGAAAACCTCAAGTAGCTTACCGAGAAACGATTCAAAAAGAAGTGGAAGCCGAATATCAACACAAGAAACAATCTGGAGGACGAGGTCAGTTTGGACATGTTGTTTGTAAGATTCGTCCAGGAGAACCAAATTCTGGTTTTGTTTTCAAGAACTCAATCAAAGGAGCCTCTATCCCCAATGAATATATCCCCGGATGTGAAAAAGGATTCCGAGAAGCGGTTACGCGTGGTATCCTGGCTGGATATCCCGTGGTTGATGTTGAGATAGAACTTTTTGATGGGAGTTATCATGATGTGGATTCTTCTGAATTAGCTTTTAAAATTGCTTCGATCAAGGCCTTTATGGAAGGGGGTAAAAAAGCCAATCCAGCTATCCTTGAACCGATGATGGATGTAGAAATTATTACCCCTGAAAATTTCATGGGAGATGTTATGGGGGACGTCAGTTCTCGTCGTGGAACGGTGCAAGAAATGGGTGACCGAGGTCTTGCAAAATTCATCAAAGCCCAAATTCCACTGGCAAACATGTTTGGATACGTGAATGAACTACGATCTATGACTCAAGGACGAGCTTCTTACTCTATGGAATTTGGGGAATACAAAAAAGTACCAAATAAAGTAGCGGAAGAAATTATCGCTGAACGACAGGGCGCTTAGACTTTCTTTTGATAAGCTGAATTCATCAGACTTTCCTTAAAAAGGCCTCTTTAATTAAGAGGTCTTTTTGCTTTTAAAGAGCGTTTAGTGTAGCTATGAAAATTACAACCTAAAAAAATTTCAATTTTTTCTGATTATCAATAGAGTGGATAAGCGTAAATATAAATTTTTTCAAACTTATGACGGATAATTATAATGCTTCCAATATTCAGGTTCTTGAAGGACTAGACCCTGTACGAAAAAGACCCGGAATGTATATCGGATCGACGGATATACGAGGTCTCCATCACCTCATTTGGGAAGTCATCGATAATTCGATCGATGAAGCTATGGCGGGATATTGTGACCATATTATTATAAAAATTCATAAAGATGGTTCTTGTTCTGTAACGGATAATGGACGAGGTATTCCTGTAGAAAAACATCCTACAACGGGTATATCAGCCGTTGAAACCGTTCTTACCGTTCTTCATGCTGGAGGTAAATTTGGTGGAGGTGGATACAAGGTTTCTGGAGGGCTTCATGGTGTGGGAGTTTCGGTTGTTAATGCTTTATCGGTGCGAACCGAAGTAACGGTCGAACGAGATGGTGGAAAATATTTCGTGGCTTTTGAAAAAGGTGACCCCGCCGAGCCACTCAAGAAAATTGCGAATTCGAAAAAAAACGGTACAACGGTTCAGTTTTGGCCGGATGATTCTATTTTTGAAACCCTTAATTTTGATTTCAAAACCGTCAAACGACGATTACGAGAGCAAGCCTACCTGACCAAAGGTATTACCCTTAGCTTCTTTGATGAACGAAAAGATCAAGAAAATGCTGCTCAATTTTATTTCGAAGGAGGTATCCGAAGTTTTATTCAGCATCTAAATGCTTCCAAAGAGCGTATCGGGCCCATCGTAGCCGTTGAAGGTGATATGGATGATGTTCATGTTGAGGTGGCTATGCAGTACACACAGAGTTTCCGAGAAAATATTGCTTGTTTTACCAATAATGTTACCAATCCTGAAGGAGGAACACATTTAACAGGATTTTCCATGGGACTTACGCGTGTCATGAATAAATACGCACGAGAAAATGGTCTACTCAAAGACAAAGATCCTAATTTCACCAATGAAGATGTTAAGGAAGGTCTTACGGTTATTCTTTCTATTAAAGTCCCCGATCCTCAGTTTGAAGGACAAACAAAAGGAAAACTGGGAAATAGTGAAGTACGAACTATTACGGATCGGGTTTTCTCGAAAAAATTCATTGAATTCCTGGCTGAAAATCCAAATGACGCCAAAGCTATTGTTAATAAATGTGCTCTAGCAACACGAGCCAGACTGGCGGCTCGAGCGGCTCGTGATACGGTTATCCGAAAGGGAGCCCTTGATGGACTGACACTCCCTGGAAAACTAGCCGATTGTGCGAGTAAAGACCCAAATGTATCCGAACTCTATATTGTAGAGGGTGATTCAGCCGGTGGGTCAGCCAAGCAAGGACGAGACCGACACACACAAGCCATACTCCCCCTTCGAGGTAAAATTTTGAATACGGAAAATGCTCGACTGGATAGAATGCTCGCTAATAATGAAATAAAATCACTGGTTGTCGCTCTTGGGACGGCTATTGGCGAAACCTTTGATCACTCGAAACTCCGATATAAAAAAATTGTCATCATGACCGATGCCGATGTCGATGGAGCGCATATTCGAACCTTACTCTTGACACTTTTCTTTCGACATTTCAAAGAACTTGTCATGAACGGTAATATCTTTATCGCTCAACCACCGCTTTATAAGCTACAAAAAGGAAAAAAGGTTTGGTATACACTTACTCCAGAGGAAAAAGATGAACTTGTAAAGGAGCATGATATAAAAGGGGATAATATTCAACGGTATAAAGGGCTGGGAGAAATGAATCCCGATCAGCTCTGGGAAACTACCATGGATCCCACAACACGAACCATGGCACAGGTAACGGTTGATGATGCCGAACGAGCTGATCATATATTTAAAGTATTAATGGGTGATGAAGTGCCACCTCGTCGTAAGTTCATCCAAACACATGCTTCTAGTGTTAAAGATCTAGATGTTTAAAAGATATATCTTTGCGCTTACGCTGGTGATACCTTTTTTATCTACCGCGTTGGCGAGTCTTGAGATTGAGGTGCAAAATATTGCCCCGGCGACTTCGATAATCAACGGTCCTTTCCCGAATGGGAATATAGCCGATAAAATAGGCTTATCGCTTATTTCTTATAGTTTCTGTAGAAAATAGTCGTGTAGTCGTGTTTCCCCCGATAGTTCTGGGTGAAAACTCATCGCTAAGAAACCCTTCCCCTCAATCAATACAGGTTGTTCTTGATAGGAAGCTAAAATATTATTTTTTTCAAAACCTTCAGACAAACAAAGTTTTGGTGGTCGGATAAAAACCCCTTCTAGATTCGAAAAAAGAGTCGATTCCAAATGACCAACGAAGGAGTTTTGTTGTCCGCCTAAAAAATTACGATCAACGGTAAAATGACCGGTAGGAAATAGTTTTGATATTAAAATAGCCCCAGCACAAGTCCCTAGTACGCTTAA
>JALWQU010000211.1:7919-10322 GCA_026982915.1 Candidatus Altimarinota bacterium
GTCTAAAATCATGTCCCCACTGGGAAACACAATGAGCCTCATCAATCGCAAACAGGGCGACCTTTATTTTATCTAAAAGCACCGACCACATACAAAACTGTTTTAGTAGGTTTATCATGGTTGTTGATTCTCCGCCCGGTATAATTAAGTGGGTGATATTTTTAAGCGATTCCTTATCACGCACAAAGACAAACGGTTTATTCAGCATTTCCAGTACCTGTGCGTGTTCTGCAAACGACCCCTGTACGGCTAAAATACCAATCACTTTTTGTGTCATTTTTACTCAAAAATTTTATCTTGCCCTAGACAGAGCGTTCTGCGAACCTTGTTTCTAGTTTATCGATTTCAAGACTTTTCATGCTTTCCCCTAATTTCTCAGAAACAGCACAAAGAATATCGGGCTTATCATAGTTCATGGTAGCCTTAACAATCGCCTCCGCCATTTTTTGAGGATTCTCCGCTTCAAAAATACCTGATCCAACAAAAACGCCTTCAGCTCCCAGCTGCATCATCATCGCTGCATCCGCCGGCGTCGCAATACCACCAGCGACAAAGGTGACTACCGGTAACCGTCCCAACTTCATAACCTTATGAACGATATCAACCGAAACACGATACTCACTAGCTTTATCCGCACAATTTTGTTCGGTTAAGGCTTTAATTTCCCCAAAAATATCACGCCAATGCCTAACCGCTTCTACGACATTTCCTGTTCCGGCTTCACCTTTTGTTCGGATCATAGCCGCTCCTTCTGACAATCGACGCAAAGCTTCCCCCAGATTCCTAGCCCCACAAACAAACGGTAGCTTAAAGTTATGCTTATCGACATGAAAGACTTCATCCGCTGGTGTTAATACCTCCGATTCATCAATATAATCAATATCACACATTTCTAAAATCTGAGCCTCAACAAAATGACCGACTCGAACCTTCGCCATAACAGGAATCGAAACCGCTTTTTTGATTTCTTTAACCATGATAGGATCTGACATACGAGCCACTCCACCATCACGACGAATCTGTGAGGGTATTCTTTCCAAGGCCATAACCGCAACCGCTCCAGCTTTTTCGGCAATGATAGCCTGTTCCACATTCATGACATCCATAATAACGCCCCCTTTGAGCATTTGTGCGAGTCCTGTTTTTAGCGCGTATGTATTTTTTTGAGTCATGCTGTAAATGATATTTAGGAAAAATTAAAAGCCATTTTAGGCTTGTAAAAAGAAGCTATTACTTCTTTTTGGGAAAAAAATAGTTCATAATCGGACAATTGGGCATCCAAAGGGATAGGCCAATCGCGATAAACGCTATCCCACTCAAGAGAGGTGGTGCAGGGAATTTATCTCGCCAAGTCCATACCATAAAAATACCAATAACGAGGACTACGAGTGCTAAAATCATACGAATGGCTTTTTGCATTTTATAATAGATTAATTTTCAGTATTTTCTTCACCTAGGACTTCTACTACATCATGAATAATAGAGATAGACGACACGAGATCTTTTTTAGACTTCATCAGAATCACGCCCTGTGTGGCTCGACCGGCTGTTTTTATCCCGGACAATGGCGTCCGAATCGTTTGTCCGCCTTTTGTCACGATCAACAAGTCCCCTTTCGTTTCTGGGGCAATAACTCTTGCACCGGCAACTTTCCCTGTTTTTTTCGTAACATTAGCCACTTTCACGCCTGTTCCTCCTCGTGACTGCGTTCGGTAGTGCTCAACTTTTGACATTTTACCAAGTCCGTTTTCCATAACCGTCAGCAGTCTTGATTCTGGATCTTTGAGAACATCCATCTGAATCACTGCATCATTACCTTTCAGACGAATAGCTCGTACACCAGCCGCAGCTCGCCCCATAGCGCGTATATTTTCTTCATTAAACCGAATAGATTTTCCGTCATGGGTTACCACAAAGACTTCATCATCACCACTCGAGAGTTTTGCCCACTGGAGCGTTTCTCCATTTTTAATACCACAGGCGATCAGTCCTGATCGTCGAATATTTTTGAACAATTCTAGATCGGTTTTCTTGATCGTTCCCCCTGTTGTACACATCACGATAAACTTCCCTTCTGAACGATCCAGATTGAGAATTTCGGTTACTTTTTCTTCTGGTTGCAACTGTAATAAGTTTACAATAGGGGTTCCTTTGGCAATTCGAGCCCCTTCTGGAATCTCGTACATCGGCAAGGCAAATACTCGTCCCAAACTCGTAAAGAACAGCAGATCATTATGATTTGTTCCGTAAATAGATTTGGCGATAATATCTTCGTCCTTTGTTTTGGCACCAACAACCCCTTTTCCGCCTCGTTTTTGCGCTCGGAACATACTTGGCTTCATTCGCTTGATATAGTTTTCTTGTGTTAGAACCGCCAGCATTTCTTCATCGGGAATCGTATCC
>JALWQU010000212.1 GCA_026982915.1 Candidatus Altimarinota bacterium
AAATAAATCAGATGAAGATATGCATAGAGATTTCAAAACATTCAATCAAGCAGTGAAGTATTTGAAAGAAAAAAATATATATGAGAAAATAAAAAAAATTCCTACAAAAAGAATCACTAAAACCTTCATGGAGAAGGGCGAAACAAAAAAAGGAGTTTTTCATTTTAAAAAAGAGGGGTTTTCAGGTTTCGTGGAATACGAAAATATAGAAGTGGATAAGAATGTAACCAAAATAACAATAGGGAAAATCATATATTTTTACAAAGATAAAGATATAGAGCTTCTGTATAAAATAAAAGGTTTGAAAATTTTGATTTGGCCTTTAGGAATAGCCGAATCATTAAATATGAAAAAAGCTGAGCTTTATCTCGATCTTGGAGACGAGAAGATGAAAGCATCGATGGAGAACTTGGCGGTGCTTGATGACTCTCCTCTTTTTGTTGAGAACGTAAAGTTCTCAACTGAAAAACTCTAACCATTAACCGACTTTGAGCCTAGTCGTTAAACAAGGCTCTTTTTTAACTACAAATACTTTTTAACTATAAATACTTTTTATGTCAATATAATTACACGGGTTTTTTGTTACAAGATATATAGGTGAACAGTTTACATTACAATGGTGTATTGTAAATTACCACTTATTTAACTATCCTATGTGTATCACACAGCACATAGGCATTACAATAGGAGGTGTGATTATGAGTAAAACAACAGTAATAACTTTTAACAATCCTTCCGGTGTAAGACCGGAACTAATTATCGTGCACGGTGGACGTGCGCACATGGACGATTATCTCGCCGCAGGTTTGGCGAGACATCTATGGGAAGTTCCCATAGAACGTAGGGATCCTGCAGAAGAAGAATTAGAGGATCCAAAAATTATAGTTCTTGACGTTGGTGGCCGTCTTGAACCAGAAAAAAATAATTTTGACCACCATCAAATTGCAGAGACGGAAGAATGTGCTCTGCAACTTTATATGAAAGAAGTGCTTCCGGATTTTTATGAGAAAATGTCGGAAGACTTGGACGACGGAAGAATGTCGTCCATCAAATCAATCGGGCTATGGGACAATGTTGGACCTAAGTCTCGACACTTAGGGGCACAAGGTCCCAGCGACTTCGAATATTTTCTGACTGAAATGTTCAGTCGCGATCCCAATGGATTGGCTATTGATATAGTCACCGAGTATTGGGATTTTAGAATTAAACAGCTCCTCGCAGGAGATATCCTAGAGGAGAAGATAAAAATAACCCCACCGGGACATACATATATAATCCCCGGTGGACATCTTGTCGTAATTCTCGATAACGTCGATAATGACGAATACGAGGATTACGAACCACTTCCGATAATGAAGGCTTGGGCTAAAGTAGCCGGATTCAAAAAAGAGCCTCATATATCGGTAATCCCGAACCCAAGAGGTGAGGGATGGAGTATAACAAGACGTGGGGCAGAAGTTCCTAATTTCAACGAGATCAAAGATGATCCTCGTATTGACTTTGTTCATTCAAAGGGGTTCCTCTGTACTACCCACGAAAGACTACCAATAGAAGATGTGCTCGAACTCTGTGAGTTCGCATACATTAACTTACACAAAGGAGGTATAAGATGATAAACTTTACAGAAAAAGTAAATAAATTAAAAGAAAAAGTAAAACAAATGGCAATTGATGCTATTAGCTTCGGACTCGCTGGCGGCATTTTTGAAGGTGCCGGGAAGAATTTCGATATGGCCGAAGCTATCATCGATTACTTTAGAGGAGAAGCACATTCCTTAGTGGATGATGCTTTTGACAAACTCGACGATGAACTATTTGTTATAATAGAGAGAGAAAAGAGAAAACATCTTCGCTCACTCTAACCATTAACCGACTTTGAGCCTAGTCGTTAAACAAGGCTCTTTTTTAGATATAAATATTTTTTATATAAATATAATCACGCGGTTTTTCTGTTACTAGAACAGTAGGTAAACAGTTTATCTGACAATAGTGTATTAGTGAACTGTTTGTTTAGTAACTACTACCCCTATGTGTTGTGTGAAACACATGGGTAATAAGGAGGTGTAAATATGACTATAAGAATTTATAAAATAGACGATTTTGGAATACGTTTACCAAAAATTTCCGAAGAAGGAGAAGTTTTCGGATTTCAAATCAAAAACTTTAACAACGTAGGCATAAATACGGAGGAAGCCTACGTTAAGTCGGTGGAAAACATCAATTTCGAAAATAAAATAATTGAAGGGGTAGAAATAACAAACTATCCTTATCCAATTGATATATTCCCCACTCATAGCAAAGGTGGGCGATTTTATTATGACTATTCAGTCAAAAAGGGGGATATTATTGAAATTAGTTCGAGAGGGTTTCCGTCCGACTCCGAATATGGCGAAGTTAAATTATCGACTTCGGGAGCCCTCGAAGAAATTGAGAGACGAAACGACGATCAAGGAAACAAAATCGTCGTTGTCAAAGTCGCTAGCGACAGCAACGGCATTATATCAGTGTTTGGCTACGAACTCGATTTCGAACGGCACCGACATACTGTCGTTATTCGAAATGGTGAGCTAGCCATAAGACCATCGGAGCCGGACGACATATATT
>JALWQU010000213.1 GCA_026982915.1 Candidatus Altimarinota bacterium
ATCGCGTCAGCCGCATCATCGAGTCTTGGTTTATTTTCGAGCTGAAAGGTTAGTTGCGCCATGCGTTGCATTTCTTTTTTATCGGCTTTTCCATTACCACAAAAGCTACTCTTGACCTCGATGGGTTTGGGTTCGAGGATCTGACAGCCGGCTTTGTCGGCAAGGTAGATGAGGACGCCTCGAATTTGGGCGACTTTTAGCCCCGTGGTGACATTCTTTACAAAAAATAAATCCTCAATGGACAGTACTTGCGGTTTGTATCGGTCGAGCAATGACTGAAAATCATCAGCGATTTCGGCCTGTCGGGAGGTGAAGTTTTTTTGAGCGGTGGTGCGTATGGTTCCAAAACTTAAGAGCGTCGGGGGCGTGGTAGTTTTTTCGATAATCGCGAAACCACATCGCTCGTATCCGGGATCAATGCCAATGACAATCATGAAGAGGATTTAAGAAAAGTCTGATAAATTCAGCCGACCAAGAAATTATAGTATTTTTGATGAAATTTCAACGAACACATCTTTTTTGATAATCCTTTATCAGAAAGGATTTTGAGTGGAAATTTTACAAAAAGACGAATTTCTTAGGCTGCTTATTTGTTTCATTTAGGCGACACTTATTAATTTATCAGACCTTCCTTAAGATATTGACCTATTTAGTTATGCTTGAGAGAAAGGCACTACTCACTCTATCTGTATCTCAGCGTCATAGTCGAGACATTAAGGATTTTCGTCATTTTACCAATGTTTTTACACTCTTTGATGATCCTTCGAAGGCCTTTTTGACAATCATTCATGAGTCAAACTTATGCGCTTTCAAGGCTTCAAGGTTTCCTGATTTTAGATATTCAATTTCTTCTTTCGCATCTTTTTTGGAGGCAAGATTTTTACCATCACATTCATGATATTTGGCGGCGACTTTACCATGAATAAGGGCTTCTTCCTTCTTTAGCGGTTGGTTTAATCGATGGAATAAAATCTGACAAATTCGTTCACCGGGATAAATCCGAATAACCTGATGGGCGGTTTTATTGAGAATAGGAATCATGAGATTTCCCGAATAAAAAGCGTCAATAATACCGGTTAGATCAACCGAAAGACCCCGTCTGTTAATCGAGCTTCGCGGATAAAGTACGCCCATGAGATCATCCGATAGCATTTCTACCTTTTCAAGGGTTGAAGCGATGATGGCTTCTCCCGGTGCGAGGTCAAAGTACTGACCGGGTTTTAGGATTATTTTTTCATAATTTTCACCATCAGACTCCGTAACATCAACCGTTAAAATTTCGCGTCCTTTATCCGTTATTTTCCAGGTTTTGGAAATATAAAAAATAGTCCCAAGGCGGAGATCTACGGCGTGTGGCTGATTTTGGTATCGGTCAAGTGGGGGGGTAAAAATTAATTTTTTATCCGTAATACATTTTTCGATATCGTGGCGAGTAAGGATCATTTTTTCATTAGGCTATTTATTCATTTATAAAAATCAATCGACAGGGTTGTTTTTTAGGCGGATTTAGGGTACAATGAGGGGAAACATTGAAAAATTTTATGGACTATTTTACGCTTGATTTTATCTTTATTGTCTTGATGATCCTCTTTCCCGTCCTGCTATGGATGTGGGTTTTCCAACAACAACAAAGGGAAAAAAGGGCTTATGTGGCGCTTGCTTTTTTGGCGGGGATGCTCTCGGTTCTACCGATCAAGCTTTACGAACGATATTGGGATGTGGTGATCTACAAGCTCGAAACCTTGAGTTTGTTTTCGGCCCTAGCCGATGTGGTGAATTTTCAGTCACTGCCAACCCTTATGGCGTTTATTATTACGAGCATGATTGTTGCTTTGGGGCTTTTTCTTTTTGTGGCGATTATGATGTTTTTTCTGGAAATTATTTCAGGCGATAACACGATCGCTACTTTTCGGAAAAAATTCAGACGGATTATGGAAGAACCTGCTTTCTTTGTAACAGTAGGTATTTTCATCGGTTTGTATGCGTATTTTAGTACTTTTTCCCTTCATGAAAAAATATACTTTTTCCTGATTGTCGGGATGCTGGAGGAATTTGTAAAACACTTGGTGGTTCGGTTCTCCGATGAGTTTAAACTTCGGTCGGTCAATGACGCCATAGCCTTTTCGATTGTGGTTGCCTTGGGTTTTGCTTTTGTCGAAAACATTCTTTACTTTGTCCAGATTAGCCAGAACGCTTTTGTCGATCAGGAACTCTATGTCCTCATGATGCTTCGCTCGGTGGTTTCGGTTTCCGCGCACATTATTTTTTCGGCTATTTTTGGTTATTTTTATGGGATTTCCCAGTTTTCCACAAGACTTTACCGAAAGAAGGTTATTGAAAAAAGAGCCTTTTTTATCAACCTAATCCATAAAATAATCCACCTGAAAGCTAAAACCGTTTTTCATGAAGAACAGCTATTTTTAGGTTTATTTTGTGCCATGGGTCTCCACGCTATTTTTAATTCACTCTTGGAGTTTGGGCAACTCTCACTGGTTATTCCCTTTCTGACGGCCTTGATGTTTTTGGTGCTGCACCTGTTTCACATCGGTCAAAAAAATACACAAAAACGCCGTTTAAGCTGAGACTTTTCCCCTAAGCAAGAATACCTAAACAAGAACTTCTTTTTTGGCGAACTGTAATATTTCTTTGGCAACTTTAATATCATCAAACGGGATCTTTTGTTTCCCGATGGTTTGGATGGTTTCATGACCTCGGCCCGCAATAAGAACTGTGTCATTTTTTTCCGCTACATAGATGGCGTACCGAATAGCCTCATACCGATCTTCAATCTCAAAAAAATGATCGCCTTCCTGACGGTTAATACCTTTTTTTACACTAGCCGCAAGGGCTTTGGGGCTGTCATCGCCGGGGTCATCCGTTGTAAGCACGACTTCATCGGCAAAAGTGTCAATAATATTTCCACAAGCCTTTAGGTTTTCGTCTGTACGAGAGCCTGTTCCTCCAAAAACAACGATTAATCGCCCTTTTGTCATTTTTTTAAGCGTCTCAAGAACCGCTGAAAGAGCACTTGGCTTGTAGGAAAAATCCACTACCACTGAAAAGTTTTGTCCTTCGTTGACCGGGGTTAACCGACCAGGAACTCCTGGGAAATCTTTCATCAGTTGTTCGACCTTTACGACGGGCAACCCATTGGCGGAAACAGCGGAAATGGCGGCTAAAAGGTTCTCTACATTATGCGCCCCGAGCAGCGGGGTTTCTATTTGGAGCGTGTAATTCGGCAGCTTAATGCGTACTTTGGTTTTATGCGTGCCTAGTTCAATATCCGACGCCATAGCATCAGATGGTTTCTTCGTAGAAAAAGACCATTTTCGATCAGCGGTAAAATCATTAAAAATTTCATAGTTTTCGTCATCACGGTTCAAAATAGCTACTTTTTGTACTTTTGATTTTCGGTAAGAAGTGTTTAGCTCACTAAAAATACGTGTTTTAGTGCGTACGTATTCGGCAAAATTTTTATGGTAATCCAGATGTTCGTTTTCAGTAACATTGGTGAGGATTGCGGTGTCGATGGCAACGCCCCAAAGACGATTTTGGTCAATAGCGTGACTGGAAACTTCAATGACGCAAAACTCACACCCGGCTTTTACCATCTGCCGTAATAGTTTTTGTGTTTTCCATGGACGAAGGGTTGTTCGGAGCGTGTCATTAAAAATAAGTTTGTCGCCAATATTGAAATTAATACTAGAAATAGAACCGCATTCTTTCCCTGATTTTTGGATTAAGTAATGAATGAGGTTGACGGTTGTTGATTTCCCCGCCGTACCCGTAACGGCAATGATTTTTAGCTTGTGCGAGGGGAAGTTGTAGAAAATGGCTGCCAGAATCGCCTGACTTTTATGGTAAAAAAGTCGCAAGAAATGTCGTTCAGGAATGAGATTTCGAAAGAAATTAAGCATGCGTTTTTACAGAGAAAGTAAGACTCTTAAAAAGTAAGACGCTTGAATTGTAGGGCTAGTCTTGATGACTGTCAATTTTGCAAGATCGTACAGAAAAATTTGCCTAAAGGCTTTGATTCGTATTAGACTTAGGAGTGATGGCTAATTTAAACTTTGGATTCACCCCAAAAACAACGGACGATTGTTCCTCAGAAGATCTTGGAAAAGATGTTTTGGACGACATTGAGAATTATTGGGGAAAAGAGTGCCTTGCTACTTCGGAAGCTTTTGTCCTAACCCTTTCTTAAATGAAAAGAGCGGTAAGAAATGCAACGGAACCAACTTCTTCGTTTGACAGTTTTTCGGCTTTCCTGAATAACTTTTGGGCGTTTTGTGTCGATTACCAGATTGAACTCTTGGTTGTTTTTTCCTTGTTAGCCGGGACGATTTATTTCTGGAAATACCACCGAAAAAAAGCCGCTTCCATTCATAAATTATGGGTGTTCACGCTTTTTTTCCTGACAAAACGACAGATGATGATTCCGTTAGTCATCTCTCTTTCAGAGAAAGACGGGGTCCTGCCCGAAGAGGTTCGGGTGCAGTTGTTGGAAATTCGTAATCGTTGTCGTGATGTGTCGCTTAAAAAAGATCCCATTGGTCGATTAGAGCTGGAACAGCGTGTTTCAAAAGCCTTGTTTTTTTATTTCACGAATCTAGAAGAAAAGGGGCAGATTAAAGCGGGAACGAAGTTTAAAAAAATCGTAAAAGATCTGGAATTTATTGATGCCAAGTTGGTTCAGCTTCAAGTCGTGTACAACCGAGAAGCTGAAAAATGGAATAAAACGATTGGGAGTACCTGGCTGGGATGGTGTTACTCAATTTTCCGATTTAAGCCCTTCATGAAATTCCAAATGCCGCCAAAGACATAAGAAATAGCTTAATTAAGATGAAAAATATTTTATTTCCTTGTCCCTCATGTGGGTTTCTTGTTTTTTCAGAACAAAATGAAAGCTATGAAATATGCGAAATCTGTGGATGGGAAGATGATCCTGTTCAATTAAAATATCCAGACATGCGTGGAGGTGCAAACACGAAAAGTCTAAAAGAACATCAAGGCGACATTTTAAAAAAGATTCCAGAAACGGTTAAAGAATATCAGGGCCATAAAAGAGATTTCGAATGGCATCCTCTGAAAAAAGACCAAAAGTGAATTATTTCTATGCGGTAAGTAAAGATTCACTAGGTTGTTATTGGCAGAATAAAAGCCAGAAACATGTAAAAACGAAATGAAAATTACATATTTTTACGAGAAAATCCTTTTGTAGAAAGGGTTAATCGATGTAATGTTCGTTTTATCCTTTACAGGAAAGGTATAAGTCAAAAAAATATGTAAAAATGAAATAGAAATTACATGTTTGAGTGTTTTTGAAGTTCCTATTAAGCCTTATTCTATCGGCAAAATACCGCCAATTTCCCGAAAAGGTTGTTTTACAAAATCACGATTATTTATTTCTTTATGCGGAATTATGAGCTTTGGGTGATTCATTTTCAAATCATCGAAAAGGAGAATGTCGAGATCTAGTGGGCGATCAGACCATCTAGGCGCAGACAAATCTCGTCCGTGAGCAACTTCACAGATTTTTAGGATTTTCAGGCAGGCTAAAGCACGGGATTCTTGCGCTTTTTGTGGGGCAAGAAAGCTGAATACCCAGTCTCGCCAAGTGCTTCGAAAATCCACTAACCAAACAGCGTTTGAAAAAATATTTTTAGCCACGCCCCCCATGGGTTTTGTCTTGTAGACCGATGATTTTTTGATTACGCGGAAACCGTGTTGTGTCAAAAACCGTTCCGCTGACGCAAAAATAGTTTTCGCTGACCCCATGGAGGAACCGATGCCAAGGTAAATCATTTCTTCATCATCGCGAAAAAGGCTTCTTGTGGAATAGTCACTTTCCCGAACTGCTTTAGGCGTTTTTTCCCTTCTTTTTGCTTCTTGAGTTTCTTCTTTTTTCGACTGACATCCCCTCCGTACAGCCCAGCGGTAACATCTTTTCGCATGGCGGAAATTGTTTCTCGTCCAATAATAGTCCCGCCAATAGCCGCCTGAATCGCGATCGCAAATTGGGCTTTGGGAATAATTTCCTTCAACTTTTCACACCACCGAATCCCAATATTACGAGCGCTGTCACGGTCCACGATCTGGCTGAGCGCGTCCACTCGATCACCAGCGACAAGAATGTCCAGCCGAACCAAGTCGCCCTCTCGCATGCCAATGGGTTCGTAACTCATGGAGGCGTAACCAGAGCTAATAGACTTCAAATCATCATAAAAATCCGTCACGATTGATGCCAAGGGAATCTCAAAAGTGAGTTCCACTCGGTCGGCGGTGGTGTACTGTAAGTTTTTATGTACTCCTCGGCGATCAGTGCAGAGCTTCATAATGCCGCCTACTTGTTCCGAAGGACAGAGAATATTAATCTTCATCCATGGCTCTCGAAGGGCTTTGTACAAACCGTTTTCAGGAAGATCGGAAGGATTTGAAATTTGGGTCATCGTGCCATCATTCATAATGAGTTCATACCAAACAGAAGGCGCTGTAACGAGCAGATCAAGATCAAACTCTCGTTCGAGTCGCTCTTGTACGATGTCCAGATGCAAAAGCCCCAAGAATCCCGCTCGAAACCCATGTCCAAGCGCCCCAGAATGTTCAGGCTCAAACTTGAGCGAGGCATCATTGAGGGACAGTTTTTCCATCGCTTTTCGCAAGAGTCCAAAATCATCACCGCTTACGGGGTAAATCCCCGCGTACACAAAAGGGGTTACCTCCGTGTAACCGGGTAAAGGGAGTGTTTTTTCCAGATTTTTTCCCTTGTAAATAGTTTCCCCCACGCGAGCATCAACTACATTTTTGAGACCCGTGACGATGTACCCAACCTCCCCTGTTTCGAGTGATTTTGTCGGGGCGTATTTGGGGTTGAGAAACCCCACTTCAAGCGCTTCGATTTCTCGACCCGTTCGTAGTAGTTTTAATTTGTCGCCCTTATTGATTTTTCCTGAAAAAACTCTTACCGAACTCACAACCCCTCGGTAGGTGTCGAAAGTTGAATCAAAAATAAGGGCTTTCGTTTCGGTTTTTTCGGCAAAAACTTCCGCTTTTTCAAATACCTGATTGGCGGATGGTTCGGGAATTTTGGCGACAATAGCGTCTAATAAAGTGTCTACATTGGTTCCGTCTTTGGCGGAAACCGTTAAAATGTCTTCGGCCGGAAAACCCAAAACATTCTCAATTTCTTCGGCACGCATGACCGGGTCTGCAGCGGGAAGGTCGATTTTGTTGAGAACCGGAATAATTGTGAGTCCGTATTCCATAGCGAGAAAAACATTCGCCAGCGTCTGAGCCTCAATCCCCTGTGTCGCGTCTACTACCAAGATGGCACCCTCACAAGCGGCTAAAGATCGAGAAACTTCATAGCTAAAATCAACATGACCGGGCGTGTCAATAAGGTTTAACTGCGTGTTCTTCCAGTTCATTCGAACCGGTTGGAGTTTTATGGTAATGCCTCGTTCTTGTTCGAGCTCCATCGTGTCGAGCATCTGACCGGTTTTCATGTTCCGTTTTTCAATCGTCCCGGTTATTTCGAGAAACCGGTCGGCAAGAGTTGATTTTCCGTGATCAATATGGGCAATAATACAAAAGTTTCGGATCGACATAGTGTTTTTTTATTAATTTTTTAAAATAAGGAAAGAATAAAGTATTGCGTGACTGTTTCCTCTTATTTTGTCGAATTTTATTTTACTAAAAAAAAATATCCTTACAATGAAGAAAAATGACAAATAAAAAATCAGACTTACGACCGGCTTCTTTTAGGTTTTGCAAGCCTGGATTTACGCTCATTGAATTGCTGGTTGTTATCGTTATTACCGCCATACTAGCTATGGTAGCGGCGCCTGGTCTGATCTCGATGAGACAAGAATACGAGTTTTATGATGATGGACAAAAGCTCCTCGACCTTATTAGTGAAGCACGATCAAATGCCCTGGCTAATAAAAAATGTGTTGATGGAGGGACTAAACACGATAGTTTAAAATGGTCAGTCCTTTTGGATAAGACAACCGCTGCTACAGATCTGTACTGTCAGTGGGATGATGGGACCCCTAAATTTAAAGCGAAAAAACAAATAACGGAGGCTAATTTTGAGCGACGAAAATTTACAAATCTTAAATCTTTATCAAATGAAGAGCCACCATTAATAGATTTCACCAATAAAAAGGTGCTTATTTCCTACCTTGTCGGGACAGGGCAATCAAAAATTGAAGTAGAAACAACATCGTTAATAAGTCCTGGGAAGCTGAATGGTGACTATGAAAAAGACCTAAAGGTGGTTCTGAAATGGGCGAAACCAAACACGAAGGAGTTTGTTATTATTTGTCTTGATTCGCTAGCGGGATTTCCTCGGTACAAAGCTAGTAAAGACCTTAATGACCTTATTTGTTCGGCTAAGTAAAAAAACATACTATGAAGTTAAAAAAACACAGCGGTGAATCGATTATTGAAGTCTTAGCGGCTATTACGATTCTTTCGTTAGTTATGACGGGGACTTTCCTGATGCTGACGCAGGCCATGAGCCTCAATCGAAGTGTGCGTGATCGAGTAATCGCGATTAATATTGCGCGTGAGGGGATTGAGGCGGTTCGAAATATTCGGGATACCAACTGGCTGAAATATTCAGGCGATCGACGAAAGAAATGGCTTTGTCAGGATGTAAAGGGGGGGGGTAATTGTAATTTGACTACTATTTTATCCAGTGGGGAGTACACGGTTGATTATGACTCAGAGGATAATCGATACTATTTAATGAATCAATCACAAGCCCTGGATCTTTCTGATGGTACGGTTGATACTACTGATAAAGTCTTTCGGCTTTACAAGAACACTACTGGGAGGCTGGCTCATGATAACACTCTAATCGCTACAAAATACTACCGACAGATTAAGCTTGAGATAGAAGATGGTATTTCTTCCACACTTCCAGGTTGTTCCTCTGGTCCACAATGTAAAGAATCCAAAGTGATCGTTACCTCGACCGTCGAGTGGATGGACGAGGGGAATCCACAGAAGACCGAACTCGTACATCACCTCTATGATTTTTATGAACGAACCGAGTATTAACCGCTAAAAATACCATGAAAAACCCCCTAAAATCCTATCTTACAAACGCTAAAAAACGAGGTGTCTCCCTCATAGAAATCTTGGTCGCCACGGGTATTGCCGCTATCGTGATTACCTCGATTCTTTCGAGTATTGGCGGGATTTATGTCGCGCAAAAGAAAAACCGGTTTAGCCAGAATTTTTATTCAGAATCACGAATCCTTATGGAGCGAATTGCTCAGATTGCGAGGAATAATACGATTGATTACGATCGGTATTATTGTAACGGAGAGAATACCTGTGATTATCCGGGTCTTTTCTACAAGGATACTGATGGGGATGGAACCTCTGACCGTAACCTGGGAGGGATGACGGCTCTTGGAGTTGCTGACGATACTACTAAAGCTTTTGACAACACTGATCCACAAGCAACACTCTACCTCATAAATGGAGCGAGAAATATGAAGACGGCTATTCGTAATAAAACAACCGTACCAGCTGATCGTGTAGAAGTACAACGCCAGCTGGGGGCGGATACGGACAATGATGGTATTGCCGATCTCTGGGGCCCCTACAATGCTAATGGGGGTGATCTTACGAATTATGCATCGGGCGATATTAATGTTGTGTGGGAGGGGGGCGTCTGCAATGTTATTGATGGTCCTGGCCCTGCTAATAAACATGCCGTACTCGGAAATTCATCAGAAGATTTATGCCACAAGGCCACCGATTGGCAATCTATTTCGCCTAAGTCCATGAAGGTAACAGACCTGGACTTTCAGCCTTCACCGAACCGTGATCCTTTTTTGAGCTTTAGGATTGATGAAGCACAGATTCACCCGCATGTTTTTATCAATATGGCGATCGAGCTTCGTGATCCAGCAAAAAATGGATTTGATCCGATTAAGCAACCAAAAATTGCGTTCCAGACAATGGCGAGCTCGCGTGTCTTTGGGGACACCAGACGGTAACAAAAAACCTAAGGGACTTATTCAGCTAAGATATGAATAAGTCTTTTTTGTGTCTCTTTTAGGTCATAATAATCACGAATAAAATCACGGCCATGTTCACACAATGGTGGCAATAAGGCGGGGTTATCCGCTAAGAAGCCTATTTTTTCCGCTAAGCTCATAGCGTTATTGGCCGGAACCAGAAACGGATTCCCTTCGAGGATTAAGCCCTTTCGTCCGAGGTAGAAATAATAGTTTTGTAAAATATCTCGAGGGCCCGTCTGGTCAAAAC
>JALWQU010000214.1 GCA_026982915.1 Candidatus Altimarinota bacterium
TGCTTTTTTGTCTCAAAATCCTGTCAAACTTTTTTGGGGCTTTTTTGGCTCTTTTTCTATAATTTTAGAGCTGTTTTTTCAGAATGGCTGAATAGTTACAAAAATTAAAAGGTAATTTAGCTCCCAATTATGCGTATAGACTCAGCATAAAAGATCGAATTATTTATGAAATTGATGAAGCTCAAAAAATCATCTACATAAAAAGACTGCGGACGCATTATGGTGATTAGAAAAAATTGTGTAATAAAACTTTCGCCAGAGTAAAGTTGAACGCTGCTTCATATTTTTCTATTATGCAGATCATGGAACTCAAAAATCAAATATATCTGGTCCGACACGGGGAATCACGAAACAATATTTTGGGAATCGAATCGTGTAAAATAGAAACCCAAAAACAATATGGGCTTACCGATCTAGGGCGAGCACAGATTGCTTCTAATGCGGGTAAATATAGTTTTGATTATATTTATACTTCGCCGTTTAGACGCACAAAAGAATCAGCCGCTATTTTTGCGAAACGGTCGGGGATTGAATTTTTTGAAAACGAATTACTTAAGGAGTTTGATTTGGGTGTTTATGACGGAAAACCCTACACTTTAGCGGAAATTTATATTCAGCATGAGGTCAATAATATAAAAGAAGTCCCGGTTCAGAACGGAGAATCTTGGGATCAGATGTATGATCGGTGTTATAGGTTTTTACAATTACTGGAAGCAACTTATACCGGAAAAACTATTTTAGTCGTGACTCATGGATCACCCGTTGAAGCCTTTATACAAATGGCTAAAGGGGTGAATACAGGGTTTGGTCCTTTGGCCTCACTGCCTAAAAATGGAGAAATCATAAATTTTAACCAGCTTGTTAGCGATTAATAATAAGGGCTTCTCCGATAACCCCAGGAAAGGTGTTGGCCTTAACTTCTAGGACATATTTGGCCCTACCGTCAGGACGATAAGCCGGACAATTTTGTATTATTTTTTCCTCACAAGGGGGAACGGTTTTAATATCAACTATTTTTAGATCTTCCGATATCCACACAATGTCGAGCGAAAAACTCACGTTTGGCATCCAGAAATCATATACAGCCGATCGGTCAAAAACAAAAAGCATACCATGGTCTTTTGGCAGTGTTTTTCGGTACATAAGGCCGTTTGTTCGTGTTTTTTCGGTTGAGGCTACTTCGACCGTGAAGGTTTTATTATTGATCGAAACGGTGGATTTTTGAATATTTTTACCCTCTACCACTTTGGGAATAGATGGTTTTCCGGTATTATTACTTTTCTTATCAGAGGTAACCTTTACTTTAGGTACGGGATTTTCAGGTTGGACGGTATTCTTCAGGAGTTCTACTGTTTCGGTACTACTAGCGGTTTCTTCTTGTGTAAGTTTATTATTGATAACAGATCGTTCAGAGTATGTTTGCCACATCCGGTAGGCAAGAAATCCTACACCGAGGAGGAAAATAATAGGGAATAAAAATCGGAAAATTCTTAATATCATTGTTTATTGTGTCCATAAATTTCTCGTGCTTTCGCTCCACGAGCAGGACCAATAATACCCTTGCTTTCCATTTGGTCGAGTATTCGAGCGGCTCGGGCATAACCAATTTCTAATCGTCGTTGCAGAAAGGACGCCGAAGCTTTATTGGTTTCCAGCACCGTGGCAACAGCTTCATTGAACTTGGCATCAAGGTCTTCATCAGCAACACTCCCGCCCCCTACTCCAGCGGTCAAGACTCCGCCTTTGGCCATTCCCTCAATGGATTGAGTGGCAATTTCATCTTTGATATCATCGGTTATCATCGCTTCTGGGAATTGTAATTTTATATGATTAGTGATCCGCTCTACTTCCTCCGTCGAAACATACAATCCTTGGATTCGCGTAAGGGTTCCCGAGTTTCCGTCTAGATTGAGCATGTCTCCAAATCCCAATAAATCTTCAGCGCCAACCCCATCAATAATCGTTCGAGAATCAATTCCAGAGGAAACCTTAAAAGCCATGCGAGCGGGAAGATTCGCCTTGATAAGACCGGTTACGACATCGACAGAGGGCCTTTGGGTCGCGACGATTAGATGCATTCCAACGGCTCGTGCCATTTGGGCGATTCGACAAATCGCGGCCTCGACATCTTTGCCCGCAACCATCATGAGGTCGGCTAGTTCATCAATAACAATAACAATAAAGGGTTCTTTCTCTTCCGGGAATTTTTCGTTGTATTCGCCGATATTTCGACATCGTTTTTCTGAAAAGTGTTTATAACGACGGTTCATCTCGGCTACGGCCCAGGCTAAGGCCGAGACAGATTTTTCGGGTTCAACGATGACGGGCGTTAAAAGATGTGGTAAATTATTGTAAGGCGCTAGTTCAACTCGTTTTGGATCAACAAGAATCATGCGTAAATCTTCTGGGGAATTATTCCAGAGGAGTGAAGTCAGAAAGGCATTCATCGCTACAGATTTCCCTGAACCGGTTTTCCCCGCAATGAGAAGATGGGGCATCTTGGCTAGATCTGCCACAACAGGCCGACCAGAAACATCTCGTCCAAGGGCTAGCTTGAGCGGTGAGGCAGCCTCTTTCCACTTATCCGATTCCAGGATTTCTCGCATTCCCACAATGGCCCGGTCTTTGTTAGGAATTTCAATACCAACAAGTTTTTTCCCACGAATAGGCGCTTCAATTCGTACATTTTCAGCCGCGAGAGCGAGGGCAAGGTCTGATTTGAGAGTGGTTATTTTTGTGAGTTTTACGCCCGCAGCTGGTTCGAGCGTGAACTGTGTTACGGTCGGTCCGACGTGGACAGACTTCATAGCGACTTCAATATTAAACTGTTCTAATTTCTCCCGAATAGCTTCAGCTTTAGCGCGAAGATCTTTTTCATTGACCGTTACGGTTGATTTTTCTTTCGCCAAAAGATCCAGTGTTGGAGGTGACCATTTCCCAAATTTCTTATTTTTTGCACTTTCCATAGGAGATTCCGGTTTTTCTAGGTCAATTTTTTTTGCGGTTTTTGGGGCGATTTCCGATTTTGTGGAGTCAATAATCTCAACTTCATTATTAAACCGTTTTGGGGATTTTTGTTCGGCTATTTTTTCCTTAGCTTCTTTGAGGGCGCCTTTTATCGTTAGATTTCCTACAGCTGTTTTGTTTTCTTTTTCGGGTTTTAAAACTTCTGGATTGAGGCATTTTTGTATAATTACTTCGAGTCTCAGTCCTGTCGCCATCACAAAAGAAATCCAGAGCAGTAGTAATAGCAATAAAATGGTTACAAAATTCCCCAGGAATTCTCGCGGGAAAAAATCAATGGCAAAGCCAACGGCACCACCATACTTATAAGCCAGTGCCAAGCTATCGGCTTCACTCACAAACATGTTTATTAGTCCGAGAATAGCGGTAAAAAATAGTACAATAAAAAGCCCTCTTGTGGGATGAAAGTAAAAATCTTTTTTCAGGAAAAAAGTAAGTCCAATGGTAAAGAATAAGACGGGAACGAGCCACATGCCTATACCAAAAATTAGATGCATTTGAAAGGTTATCCATTGCGTTATTTCAGTTGACTCAAGGAATATGCCTCCAAGAATAATCCCCATAAAAATCCAAACACTTCCCCAGATTTCTCGCTGAAGACTAAAATCATAGTGTTCTTCCCAATCGGCTTTATTTTGTTTTTTGGTGGCTACTTTCTTTTTGGCTTTGGCTTTTGCTTTTTCTCGTATGAGCTTGGTTCTTTCTTTCTTCTTTTCAGCCGCCATCATTTTTTTAGCTTGTTTTGTCGCTTCTCGCTTGAGCACAGAAGCAGGTATTTTAATACTCGGAGCCTTTTTTTTTCCAAACATTTAATTAGGTGTTTTTAGTTTGTTCCAATGACGATTTGGATGTCTACCAAATTTTGATCCTCATTTTTCATGAAGGGGGTTTCAGTCTTTAGTTTTTTAAGACGAAGGAGGTCTTCAAGAAATGTCTCCGTTTTGCTAAAGTTAATATCGGTGAGATTCTGATAAAACCCCTGTCGTACGGATTCTTCTTCATAATTTCCGATCTGGATAACGTGTAATCCAAACCGTTTAAGTCGCAGACTTAAGCGCCTTGCTTCGCCCTCTATACCTGAACCATTAAGAATTTCGAGCTGGGCTTGTTCCAGTAAAACTTTAGGATTTATAAGTACTAGATTGATGAATTTTTGTGTATCTACGAGATTTTTAGGACGAAGGACGAAACGACCACCATATTCGGCTCTATCGGGTACATAGAGGAATCCGCCCTGCTTCGTGGGATCATCATTAAGTACCGCCGAAACAGCTCGTTTATAATCAATACCAACCGCGGTTTTAGCAAGGGCCACAATCTCAACAAGGCTTAAATCCATGGTTACATTCTTTTGGAAGAGCGTGTAAAAAGATTTAAGTTTATCCATATCGGTCAAGAGGTCTTTATTGGCGGCCTTATCTCTTATCGCGAGAATTATGTCTTGCTGTCTTCGTGCCCTGTCAAAATCAGAAGAAGTTTTTCGACTCCGAGCATATTTAAGCGCTGTGGCACCATTGAGGTGTTGTGGTCCACGCCTTATGGTAAAGGTTTCAAAGCCATATTTCCCATCTGGGTAAAAAGGATCTTCTATGTCTTTTGGGACATAAATATCAAGTCCCCCTAGTTCGTCTACCGTTTCTTGGAAGACATCAAAATTCACAATAACGCCATAATGAATAGGAATGCCAGTGAAATCGGAAATAGCTTTTTTAGCAACATTTAGCCCTTTCTTTTCGACTTTTTTAATCGTTTTTTCTGAAAGTTCATTCATGGATAGAACGCCTTTTTTAACAAGTGGGGCAATAGCTTTTGAACGAGCTCGGGCATAAATCTCATTAATCTTATGATTCCCGACAGAGGAACTGATAAACAGATCTCGAGGAAAGCTTAAAAAGGAAACAGAAGGCCCTTGTGGGTCAATGGAGACTACCATAATAGAGTCCGTAAGGTTTCCGCCTTCTTTGTTGGTTCCCGCGACACCTAATAAAAGAATATTAGTATGACCATATTTATCGCTGCTAAGAGGGGATAGGATTTTGCTAATATGATGTTTTTTACCGCCAATGGTAATATTGTTAAGTCCCCAGAGAAGGAGTAAACATCCAAGGAGGGAGGTGATAACAATTCTTTTTCGAGAAGAAACAAAGCAATTTAAAAAGCGGAAGAGATGTAAATTACTTTTTTTCTTTTTTATTTTTCGTATTTTAAAGTCCATCGATTGGAATAGTATAGAAAAAACAAAGACCGTCAAAAGACTTTCGTTCAATTTTTGTGATCAGTTACTTGGTCTTTCTGTATAGCTTTTACTTCGTGTTTTTTGGTGGCATCATTTTATTATTTGGTTCATTGCTTCGGGGCTTTTGAAAAATCACCAAAAAAATATTGACAGTTGATTGGATAATAACTAAGATCGCTCGGCTGTTTCGGAAAATATATCTGACTGCAGCTTGAGTAAGGCTCTTTTACATTTCGGACGCAACGAAAGTGGCACTCAAATTTTCTTTCCGGAGGTTTGACCCACTCAAAAAAGTAAAAAATCAACGTTTATTCATTTTAAAATTTAGCCATAATGGCTTTTCTAAAAAATATTTCACCGACTCCGGTTGGTGATTAATTCTTTACGAAGAGTTTGATCCTGGCTCAGGATGAACGCTGGCGGTGCGCCTAATACATGCAAGTCGAGCGAGAAATTGGTCTAGTTTACTATACTAATGGAAAGCGGCGGACGAGCGAGTAACACGTAAGTAGCCACCCTGTACTCAGGGATAACACAGAGAAATTTGTGCTAATACCGGATAGTCTCGAAAGAGTAAAGATTTATCGGTACAGGAGGTGCTTGCGGCTTATCAGTTTGTTGGTGGGGTAAAAGCCTACCAAGACTATGACGAGTAGCTGGTGTGAGAGCATGACCAGCCGCGATGGGACTGAGACACGGCCCATACTCCTACGGGAGGCAGCAGTAAGGAATCTTCCGCAATGGACGAAAGTCTGACGGAGCGACACCGCGTGATGGATGAAGGCCCATGGGTCGTAAACATCTTTTCTAGAGGAAGAAGATCTGACGGTACTCTAGGAATAAGGACCGGCTAATTACGTGCCAGCAGCCGCGGTAATACGTAAGGTCCGAGCGTTATCCGGAATCATTGGGCGTAAAGCGTCCGCAGGTGGTTTGGAAAGTCAGTTATTAAATACCGGAGCTCAACTTCGGTGCCGTAATTGAAACTTCTAAACTAGAGGATGGTAGAGGTATATGGAATTCTGCAAGTAGGGGTAAAATCCGTAGATATGCAGAGGAACATCAAAAGCGAAGGCAGTATACTGGACCATTCCTGACACTCAGGGACGAAAGCGTGGGGAGCAAAAGGGATTAGATACCCCTGTAGTCCACGCCGTAAACGATGCTAACTCGATGTAGGGACCCTCGACCTGGTCTCTGTGTCCAAGATAACTCGTTAAGTTAGCCGCCTGTGTAGTACGATCGCAAGATTAAAACACAAAGGAATAGACGGGGACCCACACAAGCGGTGGAACATGGGGTTTAATTCGTCAATAAGCGAGTAACCTCACCCAGACTTGACATCCTATTCGTACCTTTTAGAAATAATTGGGTCGGTTCGGCCGGAATAGTGACAGGCGTTGCATGGTTGTCGTCAGCTCGTGCCTTGAGGTGTTCGGTTAAGTCCGTTAACGAGCGCAACCCTCGTCGTATGTTGTATTTTCATGCGAGACTGCCCATCATAAATGGGAGGAAGGTGAGGATGACGTCAAATCAGCATGACCCTTATGTCTGGGGCTACACCCGTGTTACAATGGGACGTACAAACTGAAGCGAAGCCGTAAGGTGGAGCCAATCGGATAAAACGTCTCTCAGTTCGGATTGAGGTCTGCAACTCGACCTCATGAAGTTGGAATCGCTAGTAAACGTATATCAGTCACGGTACGTTGAATATGTTCCTGGGTCTTGTACTCACCGCCCGTCAAGGCACGGGAGTTGGGGGTGCTCGAAGTCTGCAAAATAATTGTGGCCTAAGGCAAAACCAATGACTGGGCTTAAGTCGTAACAAGGTATCCGTACGGGAATGTGCGGATGGATTATCGCCTCTTCCAGAGGCATGAGGTATGGCAAAGGTTTAAAGGACTGACTGGTCCAACCTGCCGAGAAACTTTTTTAGTTTTAACAAACAACTGATTTCTAAAAAGTGTAAACCCTTTGGTCATCGCGTCCGATATGTGAAAGAGTTCTTATACTCATAAAAATCCACTCATTACGAGTGGTTTTTTTGTAGAGGGGTGATAAGCGCAATGCCTAGTTTTCCCCGCAAAGGTTTGCAGGTATTTATGGAAAGGTTATAGTCTGTCATGATGCTTTTTTATTCTACCAAAAATCCCGATCATAAAGTCAGTTTTGAAACCGCACTTTTGACGGGCATGGCTGAAGATGGGGGGCTTTATATGCCGGAAAAAATACCAAAATTAACCGCGCAAGCGCTTCGATCATTAAGAGGGGCTTCTTTGGCAGAGGTGGCCTTTTTGGTGGCTCGTAAATTTATCGGAGAGGCTATTCCGGAGGAAGTATTACAAGAAATTTGTGAGACTTCTTATAATTTTCCGGTACCTATTTTTCAACTAGAAGAAGGCAGTTTAGTGCTTGAGCTTTTTCACGGGCCAACAGGCGCTTTCAAAGATTTTGCGGCTCGGTTTATGGCACGATGTACGAGTTATTTTCTGACCAAATCAAAGGCTAAACGAAATATTTTGGTAGCCACTTCTGGTGATACAGGCGGGGCTATCGGGAGTAGCTTCTTTGGTCTCGAAGGGGTTAATGTCTTTACGCTCTATCCAAAGGGCGGTGTCTCTTTGCTTCAAGAAAAACAATTAACCACGATGGGCGGAAATGTAAAAGCTATTGAAATTGACGGCACCTTTGATGATTGTCAACGGCTTAGTAAAGCCGCTTTTGCGGATCGTGCCTTTAATGATAAATTTCAGCTTATGTCGGCTAATTCTATAAATATTGGACGGATTATTCCTCAGAGTTTTTATCATATTTGGTCGAGTATTCAGATAGCTCAGAATGAGGGCCGTAATAAGCTACTTTATGCGGTTCCTTCCGGGAATTTTGGAAACCTTTTTGGTGGTATTTTAGCGAAACAAATGGGGGCCCCAATTTACCGCCTTATTGCGGCAAATAACGCCAATCATCCCTTTATAGATTATTTAAAAACTGGTAACTTTCAGCCACAAGAATCGATTAACACGCTATCAAATGCGATGGATATTGGTCATCCTAATAATTATTATCGAATTGATCATCTTTTTAACCACAAGGTTTCAAGGGTTCGTGAAATGATCGATGGGGCTTATTTTACCGATAAACAAACAGCTGAAGCGATTATCAATGTCTATCATGATTATGGTTACATTTTATGTCCTCATACAGCGGTAGCTTATTTGGGAGAGGCTAAGTTTCGTAAAGAAGGCATGACGACGGTTACCGTGGCGACGGCGGATCCGGCTAAATTTCGGGAGAGTATTGAGCCGATACTGGAATCAAAAGTGCCTATGCCTGAAAATTTAGAAAAAGTCCTTACAAAGAAAAAACAAGCAGTTTCTCTTCCACCAACACTGGAAGCTCTAGAAACCTATTTAGCCAAAGTTATTAGCTAATCGACTTTAATATGATTTTAACCCGAAGTGAATTTGACGAGAAATATAAAAACAATGAACTAAAAATAGCGTTCATTGGGATGTCAAATATTGGCAAAAGCCATTGGACAACCGCTTTAGCTAAAGATAAAGGTTTCGCTTCTTTCTCGGTTGATCCTGCGATTAGTGAGAGTCTTGGCATAGAAGGGATGGAGGATTTTGCAAAATGGATGGGATATCCTTTTGAGACTCATTACCAAAAACGAGCCAAAGCCTACTTAGACCTTGAAACCAAATATACCCAAGGTATTACTTGCCCTGAGGGGCAAAATTTTGCCTTGGATACGACGGGAAGTGTTATTCATTTAAACGATAAAATTCACCAAAAGCTAAAAGAAAACTATTTGATCGTTACTTTTGATGTTTCGGTTGATATGGTGTCCGATATGATTGAAGATTTTTTTCGTGTGCCAAAACCAGTTATTTGGGGGGAGAGCTTCGTTCCAGGCGGAAAGGAATCAGATCAAGAAACCCTTCGACGTTGTTATCCAAAGCTATTGGCTTATCGTATTGAGAAATATCGGTCATTGGGAGATGTTTTTATTCCTGGAGAGTTTAGCCGAATAAAAGGCCTACCATTGCATCGGTTTTGGGAAGTTTTACGATTGAGTTTGCCAAGCTAGAGGAAACTTACTAAGATAGAAACAACCCCTTTGTGGATTAAAAAAGTTAATTTATGTGTTTGATAAAGCTTTTTTATACTTATTTTCTTTAACTCTTTTTATAAAAATGGAATCGATTATTCAGAAAGCGCTTAAACTTTTGCTCGATAAATTCGGAGCAACTTATGATTGTGTTACTATCTCAGAAGAAAATGAGCACTATCGTGCCAATATTGAGACAACGGAATCAGCGAGGCTCATTGGGAAGAATGGAGATACTTTAAACGCGATTCAGACCCTTGTGAAAAATATATTGTACGCTCAAAATCATGAAAGTATTTTTCTAACGGTTGATATTGATGGCTACAAAAAACAGAAAGAAGATAAAGTTTTAATTAAGGCTGAAAAATTTATTGAAATTATGAAAGCGGAAAACTTGGCCGAGATAAAATTAACCCCGATGACGCCTTATTATCGAAGAATTGTTCATACCTGGTTAGTACAAAAGTACCCAGAACTTACCTCGAATTCTGTAGGCGAAGGTGGACAACGATCGGTTCGTATTTTCTATAAATAAGGGATTCTATTGAAGGCGAATCCTTGGAGACCACTTATTCATTAAAAAAAAGTTTATGTCTGTTTTTGAGGCATAAACTTTTTTCTGGAGCCACCTGTCGGAATCGAACCGACGACCTGCGGGTTACAAATCCGCTGCTCTAGCCAGCTGAGCTAAGGTGGCACCTAAAATATCTTAAAAAAAAGGCAGATAAATGCAAATTTTTTTGGTAACTATTCAGCCATTCTGAAAAAACAGCTCTAAAATTATAGAAAAAGAGCCAAAAAAGCCCCAAAAAAGTTTGACAGGATTTTGAGACAAAAAAGCAGTAGTCATAATAAAACATCGTTGATAAG
>JALWQU010000215.1 GCA_026982915.1 Candidatus Altimarinota bacterium
CCGTCATCCCGATGAATATCGGGATCTAGCGATAAAAAATACATGATTAACGAAAAACAACATGATTAGATCCTGAAATAAATTCAGGAGGACCTTGAATTGAAGATAATATTTCAAAGAACAGAAAAAACTTGAGAAAGCAACCTATCTGTGGTAGAATAATGGGATAAATTAGTAATTTCGATCAAACAATGAACAAAATATTTATACGAACTTTCATCCTATTAAGCCTCTTCCTCGTCAATGGGGCGGTATTTGCGGAAATTGATACGAGTGGGTTACCCGATGAAATTCCCACAGCAGAGTACCTCAAAACAAATGGTTGGCCAAAGCAAGACGCCGTAAGAGCTTTTCAAGAAGCCTATAATAAAGCCGTCAAAGACACCAAATGTACCTTTATTACCGTAGACGGTAAATATGGCTCCCAAACTAAAGATGCAAGAGCGAAGGTTGACGGAACTTTTGGTCTCGAAGGGGCCTGTCCTAAAAAAGGTGATAAAAAACTAGAGGACATCATGCAACCAACCTTTAATACCCGAATCATTAGTATCGGTAAAGAATCACAACTCACCGTTTCTCCGGACAAAGAAGGTCACAATATCTTTGATCGGATTATTCGGATCCTCATGCGAACGATCGGATCTTTATCTGTTTTGTTCTATGTTATCGCTGGATTCTTCATCATGACCGCACGAGGCGACGAGAATCAAATACAAAAAGGTAAAACTATTCTCACTTATACCTCGCTCGGGCTTGTTATTGCTTTTTCTAGTTACCTCATGGTGCAATTTGTCACCGCGGCTATTTTCTCTTTTACCCAATAATGTTTAAAAAATACTTTATCGTTTTAATCAGTCTTTACACTATCTTTGGATATACAATAGGGCATGCAGATGGCACTGCCACGGCTCCTACAACAAAAGCAGCGACAACAGAGACCAAAAGCAAAGATAACGGCTGTACCCCCACTATTGGGCATTATTGTGTACATATTGATACTTTCAAGGAAGGCGGTGAGGATATCAAGGGGAGTACTGGCGTCGAGCTACTGACAAATTACATCGGCGTTATCTATAAGATCGCGGCGAGTATCATCGGGCTTATCTGTGTACTCGTGATCGTTATTTCGAGTTTGCAAATTACGGCAGGTGGTATGGCCCCAGAGGGTGTAAATCAAGCCAAGGACCGAATCTTGCAGGCTATTTTTAGCATGGTTTTGCTCTTTAGTTCGGCGCTTATTCTTCGGACGATCAACTCGAATTTCTTTACGGATCAGGCAATAGAAGAGCCAGCTACTGAAGAAGAAGCTACAACAGAGGCACATCCTGCTAAATAGCCCCTTTCAATAAACACTAATCAAAGAAATTCTTTTTGAACTCTTTTTTGGTTTAAAATTTTATTTTTTTCCGTACTATAGAAGGTACAATGGATAAAATAAAATACGGCTTTCTTTTCTTGCTTCTTAGCTTCCAAACGGTTTACGCCAATATCTCCGCAAACCTTTTTCTCCGACAGTCCGATCTCCAGTACTCCGCTAGCAATCAACTCATCATCCGTCAGGGACAATCCGCACGGATCTACCTCCAAACACAAAACCAAGACCTAACCGATTTTAATGGTTGGGTGACCTTTCGGGATGTTCCCACGCAGACAATCTTACGAAAAAATATACCGGTTTACGTCCGAAGCCAAAAAATTGATTTTCTGTGGACGGATATTCGGTTTTTGAGCCCGGATAAATACGATATTGAAGCCCTTATCACCAAAGAACCTTGGGAGCTTGGCAGTATTCCTATCCAAACCGCCCGTTTACAGCTTCTCAATGATCTTGATACCGATAATGATACTATTTCCAATGTTGAAGATCCAGACGATGACAACGATCAAGTCCCCGATACACAAGATGCCTTTCCCCTTGACCCAACCGAAACCACCGACACCGATCAAGACGGTATTGGCAATAATGCCGATCCCGATGATGACAATGACGGCCTTACAGATGTCGAAGAAATCGCCCTAGGGACGGATCCCGTCGACCGTGATACGGATGAAGACGGTATTGATGATGGACAAGACGCCCTACCGCTTAATCCAGATGAAACACAAGATCAGGATCAAGACGGTACCGGTGATAACGCGGATCTCGATGATGACAATGATGGGGTTCTCGATGCACAAGACAGCCTACCGACAAATCCAACCGAATCACAGGACAGTGACCATGATGGTATTGGTGATAATGCTGATGGAGACGATGATAATGACGGACTGTATGATTTTGAAGAAGTAGCCCTCGGGACTAATCCTCAACAATACGACACCGATGGTGATGGCTTTTCGGATTCAGAAGATGAACTCCCAACCAATCCCGATGAACACCTTGATTACGATCATGATGGTATTGGTGACAACGCCGATCATGACAACGATAATGATGGTCTTGCCGATGAAGACGAAGTACTGATTGGAACCGACCCACACAATCCCGACACGGATGGTGATGGGGTCAGTGATGGAACAGATGAGCTCCCGCTCAATGACCAAGAATCAGCCGATACAGATAATGACGGTATCGGTGACAATGCCGATCCCGATGATGACAATGACGGTATTACCGATGAAGACGAAATAGATCTTAATACGAATCCTCGTTTTGCGGATACCGATGGCGATGGAGTCAATGATTCCCTTGATGAATTCCCACTCAATAGAGACGAATCCCATGACGCTGATGGTGATGGACTCGGTGATAATGTCGATAAAGATGATGATAATGACGGATTAACCGATCTCAATGAGGCTTTTTATGGGACTGACCCGCAGGATGCCGATTCTGATGGTGATGGTCTTTCTGATGGCGATGAAATAGCCCTTGGAACCGATCCCAATAAGGCTGACAGTGATGGTGATCATGTCAATGATTCGGTTGATCAGCTTCCACTCGATCCACGCGATAGTGTTAATTCGGATGGAACAGGCGTCGGTGATAACCTCGATCCTGATGATGACAATGATGGACTCTCCGATAAAGACGAGCTAAAGTTTGGAACCGATCCACTCAATCCTGATACGGATAAAGATGGTTTACTGGATGGCGCGGAGGTGGATTTTGGGTCTGATCCACTGACCATTGATTCTGATGGCGATGGACTAGACGATCAATTTGAGCACAGTATCGGTACGAGTCCTACCCGTATTGATACCGATGGCGACGGTATTGATGACAAAAAAGAATGGTTCATCCTCAAAAGTAATCCTCTGATAAACCAAAATCCTCCCGTCAAAAAACAAGTAAAACTAAAAACACCCCCTATTACAAAAGCCTTAGCCAAAAAAATAGAAGCCGATAAACCTACCCTTAAACCGGTAAAAACGCCTGTCGAACCGATCGCAAAAGTCGAACCAATCGTGGCCAAAAATATGATACCGAAGCCCCCACTCAAGAAAGTGATACTACCCGAAAATACTGATTGGAACAAAGACCCTCAACCCGAACCCGAAGCCTTTGAGATCAAAAGCTGCCAAATGAATGACAATCCCCTTCTCAATACGATCCTTTGCTATAAACTGTGGGTTTTATTTATCGCTTTTGGTTTCTGGCTTTTATTCCGAGTAAGACCCAAAAAATAGTGAAACAAAAGGCTAAAATTGATCAATAATTTTATTCAATACAAAGCCACTGGGGGCGTTATGATTCTAAAAAATACTTCGTCTTCCTGAATTTATTTCAGGACCTAATATTCACTTCACCACTAGATCCCAATAGTCATCGGGATAACGGTGATTTGTATTTTTGGTATTGCCAATTACAAAGAATTGTCATCCTGAACTTCAAACTCGATAAAATTCGGTGAAGGATCTCTCTTGGCAATCACGAGATTCTTCGCTATTTTCAGATTGAGCTACTAGCTCAGAATGACACACTTTTTTGCTTATTCAATCACCTCCTAATTTATTACTTTGATCAATAATTTTATTCAGCAGAAAAACTTTCAATAGCCTCTCGAATACCAACCGCATGAATCCCGCAATCAGACCGTTGTTCTTCCACCGTCGCATGTGGTATAAATCGGTCGGGAATGCCGAGTATTTTTATAGGTTTCCCGTACCCATTTTCATGACTCCATTCCAAAACGGCCGAGCCAAATCCCCCTTTCTTTACGCCCTCTTCCACCGTTATAATCCGTTTATATTTCTTGAAAATCGTGTGTAATAAAGTTTCGTCTAACGGCTTAACAAACCGCATATCATAATGAGAAAAAGGTTTTAGTTTTTGGGTCTTATTTTGAGCCTCATTGGCAATAATCGATTGCACCGTATTCCCCACAGGCCCAACCGTCAAAACAGCCAAATCACCTGGCGCCAAAGTCACGCATCGCCCTTTCCCAATCGGTAACCGTTTCATCGGTTTTTGCCAGTCCAGACAAACCCCCTTTCCTCGTGGATAACGAATGAAAAACGGCCCTTTTTTGTAGACAGACGCCGTATACATCAGATGCCTCAGCTCTATTTCATCCATGGGCACTGAAATAATAAGATTCGGAATCGGACGCAGATACGCCAGATCAAAAACCCCGTGATGCGTTTCACCATCCTCGCCCACAAGCCCCGCTCGATCCAGACAAAAAATAACCGGTATACTCTCAATCGCTACATCATGAATAATCTGATCGTAGGCTCGTTGCGCAAAAGTAGAATAAATATTACAAAAAGGCGTCAACCCTTCACACGCCAACCCAGCGGAAAAAGTCACCGCGTGCGGTTCACAAATACCCACATCAAAAGCTCTCTCGGGCATGACTCGCATCATCATGTCTAATGACGACCCCGATGGCATGGCGGGTGTTATGCCGACAATTGATTTATCTTTTTCAGCCAATTCTATAATCGTCTGCCCAAAAACTTCTTGGTATTTCAAAGGCGACGCCTCCACCGCCTCTTTTTTCTCTTTTGGTAACGAATTTTTGTCCGCCAGCAAAGGATCAAAACCTCCAGTGGCGTGCCATTTCGTTTGTTCTTTTTCCGCGGGGAGAAACCCTTTACCTTTATGCGTTAAAATATGGAGTAGCTTGGGACCTTTGATTTTTTTCAAATCGGCTAAAACCTTCGTCAAATGAACGATATCATGCCCATCAACCGGTCCAAAATATCGAAAATTAAGCGCTTCAAAAAAATTACTATCCTTGAAAATAACCGTTTTAAGACTTTTTTCGAGTCGAGCCGCAAACTTATCAACCCCTTTTCCGAATTTTCCGCTTTTTTTCAGCGCGGATTTTAGCCCTGATCGAAAATGATTAAACCCACGAGAAGTGGTCAGGTTCACGAGATAATGCTTGAGTGCCCCGACATTCTCATCAATGGAAATCTGATTGTCGTTCAGAATAACCAGCAAATCAGCGGACGAATCCCCCGCGTTATTCAGCCCTTCAAACGCCTCCCCTCCCGTCAAAGCCCCATCCCCGATAACCGCTATATGCTTTCGGTTTTCACCTTTTAGCCAAGAAGCCGTCGCCATCCCAAGGGCCGCAGAAATAGAGATCGAGGCGTGCCCCGCGACAAAAGCATCATATTCACTCTCCCCTCTTTTGGTAAAACCACTAAGCCCCTTTTTTTTACGGTTCGTATGAAAAATCTCCTTCCGACCCGTTAGAATTTTATGACCATAGGCCTGATGCCCTACATCCCAGACAATCCGATCATACGGGGTATTAAAAACATAATGCAACGCCACGGTCAGTTCTACCACCCCGAGGCTCGATCCAAAATGTCCTCCATTAATCGCCGCATTATCAATGATAAACTGACGCAATTCCTCACAAACAATCGGCAGCTCCTTTTTTTTTAAGGGCCGAAGATCTGTTGGGAGGTTGATTTTGGGAAGATAATGCTCCTTATTTTGTTTCATCAATAAAAAGCTTACCTCAAAAAATACTTTTTAAAAATAAATGGACAACTAAATAATTACTGGTATAGTCAATATTGTCTAAAATTATAATTATTTAATAATAACTAAGAAAATGAGTGAAGCAGAAATGTCCGCGGTTGTCATCGGGGTCACCGAAATGATCAAAAATCTCGGGGTAGAATCTCGATACTGTCCGCTTATCGCCGTTGTTGTCGGGGCCTTTATCGCTATTGCTGATGATATAAATCAAGGTAAAAACGATTTTTTCGCCAGTACCATGCGAGGTATCCTCGTCGGACTGACCACAACCGGTGTATACGCCGCTACGGGTAATATTATTTCAAAAACTAGCCCCAATAATAATGCAAATTCTACGGAAGAAACTCACTAAATCAGAATTTGAAGCCTATGTATCGGCTAAAAATTTTGGAACGGTTCCGCCTACAAAAATAGTCCTGCACCATACCTGGCGACCAACACAGGAAAGCTGGTCAGGAATCAGAACTATTGACGGGCTAAAACGATATTACGAAGGTCTTGGATGGAGTGCCGGACCGCATATTTTTGTCGCGGATGATGGTATTTGGCTCTTTACGGATATGAGTCGAGTAGGGATCCATGCGGGATCAGCCAATGCTACTTGGCTCAAAAATGGACGAAAAAGAGGGGGATATTATGTACCGAATGCCAAACTCATTGATTATTCTATCGGTATCGAAGTAGTTGGTGATTATGACGAACATGTTTGGGAAGGCGCTACGCTAGATAACGCTTTATCCTGTATCATAACGCTCAAAAAGAAACTCGGTATTATCACACAAGATATTGCTTTTCATCGAGATTTCTCACCGAAAAGCTGTCCCGGTAACGCCATCACCCGATCGTGGTTTGAGCAGACACTCGCTAACTACGAATCACACAACCAAATACCCCCTGAACAAGGTTACCGGTTTAAATTTTCAGAAGTTGAAGCCAAAAAAGCCATGGAACTAGGATTCCTAAGACAAGTTGATACCGAAACACGCGAAATCATCGCCATCGGTCTGACCCGTGTCTATGAACGCCTAAGGAAAGAATTCCACGCATAAAAAAGTGTGTCACCCTGAATTTATTTCAGGATCTAAACATGTTGTTTCTCAATTGTGTAGCTTTTATCGCTAGATCCCGATATTCATCGGGATGACGGTGATTTGTGTTTTTAGTATTGCCAATTATAAAGAAATGTCATCCTGAATTTATTTCAGGATCTAAACATGTTGTTTCTCAATTGTGTAACCTTTGTCACTAGATCCCGATAGCCATCGGGATGACAGTGATTTGTATTTTTTGTATTCCAAATTACAAAGAAATGTCATCCTGAATTTATTTCAGGATCTAACCATGTTGTTATTTCTCAATTATGTAGCTTTTATCGATAGATCCCGATATTCATCGGGATGACATAGAATTAGGAAGTATATTCCCTAATTCTATTTGATAAAAAAACGCCCCCAAAGGGGCGTTTTTTTTATCAGAAATCTGTATCAATGATTATTCATCATCTTCTGAATCATTATCCGTATCGGCTGATTCACGAGCTTCTCTTCGAGCTTTTCGTTCCGCTCGTTTTTGCGCTCGCTTTTCCGCCTTTTCTTGTCTACGAGCTTCTATTTTATCCGCTCGCTCTGGATTATTTTCACGAATTTTTTCAAGCCGTTCTTGACTCTTTTCTTTAAAGGCTTCTCGACGTTCTTGTACTTTTTCTCGTGCTTCTTCTTTCGTTATTTCTCCTGACTGAACCGCTTTTTTTAGATCTTCACGAAAGGCTTTCCGTTCGGCTTTATTTTCGGCTACTTTTTCCTTAATGATTTCTTTTTTTCGATCTTTCCAGTAACCACGCTCCGCTTTTACGTCCGCTCGAAGCTCTTTTCTTTTCGCTTTCATGGTTTCACGAGCTTCTTTCCAGGTCATTTCACCCGCCTTAACTTTTTCACGAATATCCGCTTGTAAAGCCTTAACTTCTGCTCTTCGTTTAATAACCGCCTTACGAATTTTCTCCATTCGAGCTTTAATTTCACCGGCATATTTAGGATTATTTTCTGCTACTTTATTGAGCCGTGTTTCTAGTTTTTCCATCTTAGCATCAAAAAAAGCTTCCTTTTTTTGACGAAAAGCTTCCATCTTTGTCGCCCAAATTTCTCGAGCTTCTTCCCTGCTAATTTCACCCGCTTCAACCTGTGCTTTAAGTGATTTATGTTCTGCACGAAGCGCTATAATTTCATCCCGAATTGGTTTATCAGTATCAGTATCAACGCTAGCGAACGTCATAATGGGCAACGCAACCGCCACAAGTGTTAGTAATTTAAAGGTATTTTTCATGGTATTTTAAGGTTAATAAATATTTATTTTAGGGTTCGTTTATTATTTAGAAATCAAGATTTTCTAGGTCTTCAATTTCTTTATCCAAAGCCTGCTCATCATTATCAAGCGCTTCAAGCTCAGACGAGATCTTTGTCACTTCTGGTGATACTTTCTCCGTAGATTTTACTTCTGAAGTGGTGTCACTTGGGGTTTCAACAACGACTTTCTTGCCTTGATCATTAGAGACTTCCTTGTCGGTATTAAGGCATCCAGACAAGCCTAAAGATATGACCATTATCGTGATTACGGATGATTTTGACATGAGAAAAATAAATTAGTAAATAGTGAGCCACATTATAAACCGCCAAAAAAGACTAAGCAAATTTTTTTACTCGTATAAATTCTACGATCAGATTGTACTTTTGTTATAAATCGCTATCATCCGATTGAACTATTATTGTTAAAAATGGAAACCATATCACTCGAAACCGCTATTGAAAAGGTCCTTCTTAGCCCAAACGTTGTTTGCCGAAAACCTCTTTATGAAACCTATGACAAAAACGTACAAGGTAACACGGCTTATGAGCGAGGCTTTGCCGCCTGTAGTATGACCACTTGTTTTCGTGATTTCCCGGAATTACCCGAAGCAAAAAAACATACCGCTGTCGCTATTTCGGGAGGCGGCAACCCCAACCTAGCAAAAATAGACCCACATATGACTGCTGAAAATGCTGTTATGGAGGCCCTACTTTTACAAGCCTGCGTTGGAGCTGTCCCACTTGCGGCGACTGATTGTCTTAACTTTGGTAATCCTGAAAAGGAAGATCAAATGGGTGAACTCGTTGCCGGTATAGAGGGCGTCAAAAAAGCCTGTGAAACACTGAATACACCAATTGTTTCGGGTAATGTCTCGCTTTATAATGAATCGGCTGGACAGTCTATTCCGCCAAGTGCGATTATTTCTGTTTTTGGACGAGTAGATCATCTTGAAAAAGTAAAACCACTCGCTATTCCGGCGACAGAACTCACGCTTTATTGTCTCGGTAAACGCTCTAAAAACCTAGGTGGAAGTGAGTTTTTGCGTCTTTTTGAAAAACAAGATTCAAATATACCAACTATTGAGTATGAAGCCTTCAAAAAACTAACCAAAAACCTTCAAACCGCTATCGATCAAACACTCTTTGCCTCTATTACGCCGATACAGAGAGGTGGCCTTATCACCGCACTACTGACGAGCACTTTCCCTCATGAAATAGGCGTGGATATAAATATTCCCACCGAAGCGTCTGTTCCTCATTTTTGTTTTACGGAAGATCTAGGGGTTTTGGTCTCCACAGACAAACCAGATGAAGTTGAAAAACTTTTTGGGACAGAGGCACTGAAAATTGGAACAACGAATCCAACGGTTCATAAAGGCATGATCAAGCAAGGCCATAAAATCCTTTTTGAAAAAAAACTAGCTGATTGGAAGACCTTATGGGAAAACAATCTTCGCACTATTTTTTAGAACCTATCTAGGATCTTTATACTAATTCACCATAGAAAATAGACACAAGGGGGGTAGTCATTCTGAATTTATTTCAGGATCTAATCATGTTGTTCCTCACTAATCATGTATTTCTACCGCTAGATCCCGATATTCATCGGGATGACGGTGATTTGTGTTTTTTGTATTCCAAATTACAAAGAAATGTCATCCTGGATTTATTTCAGGATCTAACCATATTGTTGTTTCTCAATCGTGTAACCTTTATCGCTAGATCCCGATATTCATCGGGATGACGTAGGATTTTTTTAAAAAAATACAGTACTGTCCGAGAAAAAATCAACAGAAAGATAATTGAGGCGGAGAGTTATTGAGGCAAAGTTTTTTAACCTGATTGGGTTTAGCACCAAGCAGACTAATAA
>JALWQU010000216.1 GCA_026982915.1 Candidatus Altimarinota bacterium
CTATTCTACGAATTTACTCTCTATTGTGGCGAGGTTTAAAAAGAAGGGCTGATCTAGCATCCAGCTTTCAAATTTTTTGTCATAACCAAAGAAGATCGCTACCGCCAAAAGCATAAAGATAACCCCAAATATTTTCTTGAAAAAACCATGTGAATCCATTATCCCGGAAAGTCGAGCCGTCAACGATCGCCCAAAGATAGCCACCGCAAACAAAACCAAAAAGAGCCCAAAGGCATATATCAGAAGGTTCATAAACCCAATGAAAAAGTTTTGAGGCAGAACTGTTCCCACGATCAAAAAATAAGTAGGAGAGCAGGCTGAAAAAACAGGACCAAGACTTACCCCCAATAAAACATAACCCCAAATCCCCTCTTTTTTAGCTGATTTTTGAAGTAAACCCTGCGAAGTACTCCCAAGATTGAGCTTTGCGGCAATTGCGTCCCAAAGGTGAGGAAATATAAGTGTGAGCCCAAAAAAGAAAATAATTCCGGCCGAAAAAAGTTTTAAAATAGTATCCGGAACTCCAATCACAAAAAATTTCAGCAACAGCGTAAAACTTACAATAGACAAGGCCAAAGAAAGAATTACTACAAAAGGACGAAAGAGACTTTTAGCCCCGACACTTCCGCCTAAAATAACTGGCAGCATCGGGAAAACACAAGGCGCTAATACCGTTAGAATCCCCGCAATAAACGAGATAACAAAATATTCCATATTTCAAATAATTAATAAATTTAATGGTACCTATCACTAAGGATAGGCACGAAAAATCTACTGAAAAAATTCTATTAGTTTCTCCATCTTTGGGTCAATAATAGTGGCCGAAATAGCCCCTGATGCATCAAAGAAAACACCCGTTGATTGAGATTTTACCCCCAAGGCTTTCACCAAATCCTTATCTTTATCAAAATTAGCCTTGAGCACGATTGTATCAGCTGGTAGCGTCTTGAGATTGGCCTTAAATTTAGCTTCCCAGGCCCGACAAGTCCCACACCAATCAGCGTAAAAGAAAACCATAAATTTTTGTTTTCCCTTTAGCGCTTCAAATTTTGATGCTGAGTATTCCGTATACTGTGCCAAGTCAATTTTTTCTGCCACTGGCACCACTGGTACCCCTGCTTGCAAAGTTACAACTTCAGCTTTACTTACCGCTTCCACAGGGGCTTCTGTTTTTATTTCAATAGCAGTCTCCTCCTCACTGACAGCTACTTCTTTCTCGGTATTCAGACACCCCGTCAGACCAAGCCCTAACAACGCAACGCCCATCATAGATACATACTTCATTTTCATGTTTTTGGTGATTAAAAAAAATAATTACCGAAAGTATACAAGATTTCTTCTCAATAAAAAAGGCATAAGCGTAGCCAAAACAACTAAACATTTCATAAAATCACAGACAGACTATTGAGCTCACAAAATACCCGCAATAACTAAAAAAACTAGATTCAACACCGACTTTGGATAAGAAAACAAGTGAAACTGGAACACAAAGCTACGACAAGCCCCTTGTGAAAAAGAACAATAATATTGTTCGAATTTAATAATATGAACATATTTGTTGTTCGTCTGTTAATACCATATATAAAGACCAATAAGACACAAAGTCCCCCTAAATTATCCAACAAAAACAAAGTAAATAACGGGAATAACCTTTACACAAAAATTATAAATACCTATCCTGTAAAAAATACATATTCATTAACCATAATCAAAACATGAATCTCTTCTACGACCTACCACTTTCGGAAACAGAGGGCATCTTTCACGCTGTCATTGAAATCCCTAAATACTCTCGCGTAAAATACGAATATTCCGAGAAATATGGCGCTATTTTTGTTGATAGGATTTTCAGAACCCCGGTCGACTATCCTCAAAATTACGGATTCTTTCCGCAAACATGGAATAAATACGATAACGATCCTATGGATGTTATTGTTGTTTCTACGGAAAAATTTCAACCTGGTGTCGTTGTCCCAGTAAAAGTTATTGGTATTATCGAGATGGATGATTCTGGAGAACTTGACCACAAAATAATTGCCGTGCCTACTGGGAACTCCGACTACGCACACTGCCAAGATTTAGAAGACCTCGATACCGAAACCATTAAGAATCTAGAATGGTTCCTCAGTAACTATAAAGGACGAGAAAAGGGCAAAGAGGTAAAACTACTCGGTACAAAAGGTAAAAAAGAAGCGCTTAGCTTTCTGAATGAATGTGCGGATGAATACCAAGTAAATCACAAACGATAATCACTCAATAAGTATCAATCAAAGTAGAACCGCTTAAATTCTGTAAAGAACCCTAAGCGGTTTCTTCTTTTATGGGAATTCGAACTATAAAGCAAGTTCCCTTATTCGCGATACTTTCAAAGCTAATATCCCCCTTCATTTTTACGAGTATTTTTTTCACAATCGATAACCCAAGCCCTGTTCCTTTATAATCTTTATCCAGATTATTATCAATTTGAGTAAACTTATCAAAAACGGTAGCCATGTCTTTCTTCGCAATACCCACGCCGGTATCACTTACCTTTATTTCTAAAAATTCTCTTTCAAACTGAACATCAACCGAAATACGCCCCTTTACAGGCGTAAATTTAAAAGCATTACCGATGATATTATTGAGGATCAGGTATATTTTTTGATAATCGACAATTACATGTCTCGGCAATGTTTTATTAATTTTATAGAAAAAATTTATACCCTGACGCTTGGCTTCAACTTGAAATCCCGCAAAACAGGTTATCATCCGTTTTTTAAGATTTACCTTTTCATAATTAAACGACATTTCATCCGCCTCAATCTTCGTAAGGTCTAGCATATCGTTCACCAAATTGAGTAGATCTTTCGAATTTTGCTTAATATATTCAGCACATTCTATTTGTTTTCTATTCAGATCCCCAAACCGTCCAGCCAATAAAATATTGGCGTACTCTTTTACGATGGTCATGGGCGTTCGAAGTTCATGTGATGCCATAGATAGAAAATTAGTCTTCGCCTCATCCAGTACTTTTAATTTTTTGTTTTTCTCGACCAAGGCTTCTGTCTTAGCCGAAACTTCCTTTTTTAAGTCTTTATTATAAAGGATTCCGGTCAAAACCAAGCTCAAAAAGTGTCCAAAGTTCCTCAGTGTTTTTAATTCTCGTGCCAGGTAAATTTCTCGTTGCTTTTTCCCCAGAATCAAAATAGCAATCCCCCCCTTTATCGGATTCGCAAGCGGTATAAAAACTTCCCCCTCTTGCTGTATTTCATTAGAAATCCCCAAATTTACCTGATTTTTCATTTCAATATAAGGGATTTCTTCTTTCACCAAAACATCGTTATATTTTTCGTAATAATTCAGCACTGATTGATATTTTTTTTTCTGCTCTTTGGTTAAGATGATAAGTTTTAATGATTTTATGTTTAATTTCTTACAGAATAATTCTCGTAAGTTATTTTCTAAAGATGAAACCGATTCATAAATAAAGTGAGAAGATTTAAAATAACTAATCGTCTGCCGAAATACTTTCGCGCTCTTTGCTCCAAAAAGGTCGCCAAAAATATTACTATCAAAAAACCAGATGAATATGAAGTAAAATGCCACAGTTAGTGTTCCGTCTATGAGTAGTAAATAAAAAGTTGGAATCTCAAAATCAAATAGTGGTTTAATATGAACTAATATAAATCCCGCTATAAAAATGGAAGCAAAGAAAGATAAAAGGATTTTCATACCCCTTAGTATTGTTAGCTTTATATCAAGGAAACGGTAACGATAAATCGAGTAATAAATAACAATTGCCTCTAACGATAAAAAAAGAGGACTTAACCAAGCGTAGGTAAAATTTCCCCAAAAAGCAGGTAAGATCATATTAAATACTGAAGCCATTCCTACGACCGGAAGGCTCGCTAATAAAATATATTTAATTTGTTTTCGTAAAATACTAATTTTTGTGGAAAAATATTTCTTAGCTAAAACATAGAATCCAGAAAGATAAAAAGAAAAAAGAGTGATAAAAAATAAAAAATATAGATTTCCGTGCAAAACACGACGGTTATTTCCTTGTACCTCCATCCCCGCAATAATAAATTCACTCTCAAATAAAATATAGCCCAGTATTATAATCCAAATAAAAATGGAGAACATATAGAAAAAAGTAGTTTTTTGTCTTACAAATGAAAGCGTAAAAAGAAAAAAACTAATAGCCGAATAAACTCCAAAACAATATAAAAAACGAACCCACCAAACAATCTCCTCGATAGAATCAAGCGGTAGCCAATAGTAAAAAAACATTCCTAGCGTCCAAAGCCCCAAACTTAAGAGATGAATAAAATACCAAGTCCCTTCTAGGCGAGTCTTATTTATAAAAAAAATTAATAATCCTAAGCAGATCTGTAAAACGCCTGTCCCTAACAGTAATAATAAAATAATTATAGGTGTTTCCATTTGAATAGAGATTAGACTATGGCTTCTTTATTCTAAAAACACAACCAATACCCGCAAAACTATCCTCTATTACTTCTTCTATCTCAAATCCAGCAGCGGTTATTTCTTCAGATAAGGTTTCGATAGAAGAGTAGAAAGATTCTTCATGAATGCCCGCATGGTTTAACTCATCCATGAGTGCCCCTATATATCTCATAACATAATATGGCTCCAAATTTTCATTCTGTGCTAAAGCACGCTTTACGACGGTGTTAAAGATCTTGTAATAAGGTGGATTTTCTTTTACAAAACCGAGAACAGCCTGTCCCCCTGATTTTAATTGACCAAGGATGTCTTTAATAGCATTAAATCTATCATTGTAGTCGAGTGCAAAATTTGAGAATATGACATCCTGTTCACCGGGAGTTTCTGTATTCAAAATTTTACCAACCCCAACTAGTGTGTGTTTGTGTATTTCAAACTGCTGAGAAAAGTAACTATTTTCCAAATATTCGGTAACAGCCCTTTTGGCTTCTGTTAGAATTTGATCCTTTACATCAGAAAGGTGCAGATCAATATGCGCCGGTAAAGAATTACCACTTAAAATAGACTTTAATGCGGCTATCGCCATATTTGCCTTCGCACCAGTCCCCACATCTGCCATCGAAATAGAATCTTGATCTTTAGAAGCTTGATCTTTAGAAGCTTCTTCTACTGAAGTTTTTATCATCTCCGCCATGAGCGCAATATGATCTTTATATTCTAGAATATCAATCTGATGACAAAAGGCACCGATAACTTCTGGATCTCCCCACGAATTCCCCTGATGCCCCACCTCTCCAATAATTACTTCTCCAAATTTAGCCGCCACTTGTTTCTTCCCCTCTGAATCAAAATAATGAATAGCAATCGAATAGGCTCCCTCTTTTTCAAGTGGTTTAAGCTCATAAGATAAAAAATCAGCATTTGGAGAAATAGCCGCTGGAACCGATAGTTTTTTAATAGAAGTAACACCTACATATTTAGCCTCAGGGTTATGATCCCGATAGTCCTGCATTGCCATCCAAAAGGCCGGACGAGCCGAACCTGCCAGAGGCACAATCTCCGCTTCTGGAAAGTGTCCCGCAAAAACATGAGGATCTGTTTTCAAGAAACCAATCTGCTTCCCATTTCTTCCTGCTTCTTTTCTACGGTTCTTTAAAATAAAAGTTTCACCAAATCCTGGAATAGGTAAGTCCGGCAATTTAATTGGCAGTTTTGTTTGATCTAATGAAACCAATACTTCTATTCGTTCAACATTTAAAGATTCTGAATTTCCCGGCTTAACCCAACGATTTTCAAAAGTTTCAACTAAACTTTTCGGATCAAGAAATATTAGCCTCATTTCTGCCTCTGCAATGAGAGTTTCCCCATAAAATATTTCAGCATTTTTAACCGTAGATATTTCCTTTTTATTCAAAAGAGGACTTGGCATAGAAATAGTAATTTCTCCATTTGGTGTTTTTATATCACCCCCATCAATAAGGCTAATTTTTTTTATACTAAAAACCATTGGCGTTTTTCGTTGCTCGATTCCGCCTTCACCTAAATTATTTTGCGATACTGTGGCAATAGCCCCTAACTGAGAAATTCCCAGACCCAATGTTGCCAAGTCAGGGACTTGACCTGGATTAAAAAAGCGTGCTTTCCATATAGTAATACCCTTCTCTGATCGTTCTTTACGCACATCAGTTATAATAAGTTGAGGAGGTTCTTCCTTTATTGATTCGTTGTTAAAGTTATCCATATTTTATTATTTTTTTACCGAATCCGCTTCTTTTACCCCCTCTGTAAAGTCCCATACATCACTTAGGTCTCTTTTTGGCAATACCTTAACCAATATATAGTATTTATCTTTTTTAAAATCAACCGCCAAGTCTGATAAATTAAGAACTGGGTTTTAGATTGACTAATACCAATCTATTTAGACCATAATCTCAACCCTGACTGAGTACATCGTGCGCAATATACTGTTTTTTTAACCGCTCTTTAGTACTACCTGCGAATATATCAGAACGAAGTAAAGTCTTAATCCCCATTGCCTATACAAATATTTTCAACACACAATGGATAATCATCATACTATCAAAAAAATTTAATGCAAACAATTTAAGCATAAATTAAAAATAACTTCATTTTCCCTGCGAGCTTCTCCTAAAAATCCCTAAACCAAGGCCCCTATAAAATCTCGAAAAAGCGGGTGTGGTTCAAACGGTCGGCTTTTTAGCTCTGGATGAAATTGTGAACCAATCATAAACGGATGATCCGTGACTTCCACGATTTCTACAAGCTCCCCATTGGGCGATTCGCCCGATATCAAAAAACCCGCCGCTTCAAATTCAGCTCGATACGCATTATTAAATTCATACCGATGACGATGTCGTTCATTAATTTTTTGGGTACCGTAGACTTTTTCTGCCAAAGTCCCTGCTTTGATTTTACACGGATACGACCCCAATCGCATAGTCCCCCCCTTTTTTCGAATAGTTCGTTGTTCAGGAATATAGTGTACGACCAAATTCTTAGCCTTGGGATGAAATTCCTCCGAAGTAGCGTTCTTAATATCTAAAATATTTCGAGCAAACTCCATGGCCATAATCTGTGACCCCAAACAAAGCCCCAAATAAGGTTTTTTATTAATTCGACAATAATGCGCTACTTTTATCTTTCCTTCAATCCCCCTATTTCCAAATCCTCCCGGCACAATAATACCCGCTACGGATTCTAATTTCTGACACTCTTCTGTGTCATCCGCTTCTATTTTTTCCGTATCAATCCATTCTATCTCCACCTTTCGTCCGTGGAAAACGCCCGCTGCCTTGGCCGCTTCAATAACCGAAAGATAGGCATCGTCTAACTCGTTGTACTTACCAGCTAACCCAATAATGAGTTCTTTTTTGGCTTTTTTCCGTTTAGACACGCCATTTTCCCAAATAGACATATCAAAGGTCAAATCACCAAGGTCGAGCTTTTTGGCTAAAATGTTCCCGAGATTCGATTGTTGAAACCGCAATGGCACTTCATAAATCGAAGAAACTGTTTCGGCAGGAATAACCGCTTCATCATCGACATCACAAAAATAAGCCACTTTTTTGAGTAATTTTTTGGGGATTTTCAGATCCGCTCGGCAAAAAATAATATCGGGCGTAATTCCCTTTGATCGCAGCTCTTTTACCGATAGTTGGGTAGGTTTTGTTTTTAATTCTTTGGAAGCGGCTAGATAGGGTAAAAGCGTTAAGTGTAGGGATAGACAATTTTTCCCATATTTATGTTTCATCTGTCGTAAAACCTCAAAAAACGGTTCCGCTTCAATGTCCCCGACCGTTCCTCCAATCTCAACCACCATAATATCCACCTTGAGCTTTTTGGCGGCCAGTTCTACTTTTGAGCGTAATTTGTCCGTAATATGCGGCACAATTTGAATCGTTCCGCCTAAGTATTTTCCCTCTCGTTCTTCGGCTAATACTTCAGAATAAACTTTCCCAGAACTCACCGAACAATCAGAAATAAGCGGTGTATCAATAAATCGTTCATAATGACCTAGATCTAGATCTGTCTCCCCGCCATCATCCAGCACAAAAACCTCCCCATGCTGAAAAGGACTCATGGTCCCTGGGTCAACATTAAGATAGGGATCAAGTTTCATAATCCCGACTTTCTGGTTTGCGGCTTTCATAATAGCGGCGGTACTAGAGGCAACAATCCCCTTTCCCAGACTACTACAAACACCTCCCGTGACGAATACGAATTTTGTATCTTTCATTCGGGTTTTTATTGTATATCTAAATTAAAGAGAAGCAAAGATTTTTTCAGAAATTTCAAGGAAATGTAGACACGTCTTATTTTTTTCTCATAATAAAAGGGATTATTTCCTTAAACCCTTTTAAAAAAATGCTTAATATTTCAGACATCAAACTCGGTAAAAATATTGTTATGAACGGTGAACCCTATCAAGTAGCCTGGAATCAGTTTAGTAAAACGGCTCGGCAAGGTGGGGTTATGAAAACGAAGCTTAAAAATCTTTTGACCGGATCGGTCATGGAAAAGACTTTTCAGGGCAGTGATAAAGTCGATGAAGCCGATATTGGATATAAAAAGGCTCAGTTCCTTTACGCTACAGGCGATGATTATGAATTTATGGATAATGAGAGCTATGAACAAGTAGCTTTTACCAAAGAACAACTCGGGCAAACCGCTCATTTCCTTTCCGATGGAGCGGAATGTGATATAAAATATTTCAATGGTAATCCCATAAATGTTCAACTTCAACCCAAGATGATCTTTGAAATAATTGAAACCGAACCTGGAATCAAGGGAAATACCGCCGGAAGTGTTACAAAAAATGCGACTATTGATACGGGATACGAAATAAAAGTACCGCCTTTTATCGAAAAAGGAGAAAAAGTGGTTATCAATACGCTAAACGGCGAATACGTTGAACGCGCTAAAAAATAAAAAAATAAAAAATGCTTACTTTTCAGCATGTCAGTCTTTCTCTTGGAAAGACCGAGATCTTAAAAAACCTAAACTTTGAGATTTTACCAGGAGAAATCGTTGCCATACTCGGCGCTTCTGGCGCGGGTAAGAGCTCTGTTTTTCGACTTTTAACCGCTGAGCAACGTCCGACTTTGGGGAAAATAACGCTTGATAGCACCGTTTTAGGGGACCTTGATTTTAATAGCGTACAAGATTACCGACAACAAATCGGTATTATTTTTCAGGACTACCGATTATTAAACCAAAAAACCGTTTTTGAAAATATTGCCTTTGCCTTAGAAGTCTGTGGTCATAGCGATATCATTCCTAAACGAGTCCCCGAACTTATAAAATTGGTAGGTCTAGAGAGCAAGGAAAACACTTTCCCAAAAACACTTTCAGGAGGAGAAAAACAACGGGTAGCTATTGCACGGTCACTCGCCCATAATCCGATAATGCTTATCGCCGATGAAGCCACGGGGAATCTTGATCCTAAAAATGCCCGATCCATTGCCGATCTTTTACTTAAGCTTAATAAGGAACGGGGGCTTACCATCCTTCTCGCAACCCATGATCCAGTCCTCGTTGAACAGATAAAACCGCGTGTTATCCGCCTAGAAAAAGGAAGAATAATCCTTGATAAGAAAAACTGCCCTGCGGTAGAAGCCTTTAAGGGATTATTATAAATTAATAAGTGATACCTAAATAAGCCAAATGATCCCCTTCTTCACACGACGATTTCCTCGTATTGATTTTACGCAAATAAACCGTGAAATATTTTATTGGAGCGGATTAGGACTTATTCTTTATGCCCTTGGAACTTATTTAAATCAAACTTACTTAGCCTTTATTGACCCGCTTCGTAGTCCAGAGTTAGACCGTCTTATTATTTTTTCAACCGAGTGGTTACTCTATATCGTTATCGGTATATTTGTACTTATCATGTGTTACCGACTCTGGAAAAACATCGATCACCAGACAAAAATGGTACCCGCTTTTTTTGCCATCGTGACGGCTGCCATTATGTCCTATATCGGCAAATCAATTTTTGCCATACCTCGACCTTCAGCTCAATTTCCTGATCTAAAACCCCTCGTTGAGGCTTTCAGCTATTCCTTTCCTTCTGGTCATACGGCTACCGCCTTTGCGCTATTAATTCCTCTCTGGCGAGTATCCAAAACACTTTCAATTATTTGGTTTTTTTTCGCC
>JALWQU010000217.1 GCA_026982915.1 Candidatus Altimarinota bacterium
ATCTCCGAATCACTGACGGTAAAATTTGTGCTTGAACAACCACAGCCGCAAGTTTTAATCCTGGATAAAAAGAAACCGTTAGTGCGTGCTAAGATTGTTTTTGACCAAAAGCCCGGTGTTTGGATTCATAAAAAACAAAACAAATCGGGTATTTACCTTAAAACAGCGGTTTCTGAAAATCATGGTGTGACGGTTTCGGGGAGAAAGATCACCTATCAAGGAAAACCTTTACTGGGTATTAGAAAACAAGGTGGGCTTTCGGTTTTGACCGGAGGGGTGCAGGTTAAAGCGGTTAAAAATACTATAAATCAGTGGGAGATAGTCTATAAAGGGGCAACGGTGGGGATACTTACTTATCATTATAAAACGGCTATTGTGGCGGGTGAAAAATATGTACCACCCTCATTTGAAGGGGTTTTCCTAAAATCAGTATCACCGAAGATTGACTTTAATATTACTTATACGGGTCGAGCAACTGATGGACCAAAGGGGTTTACCATTATTAATAAGTTAAAGCCGGCCCCGAGGAAACTAAAATTAGGCAGTCAAAAGGACTCTATAGAAAATACACAAAAAGAGGCGACTGCGGCCTGGAAAGGATCATGGAACCCTGCTTCACTTTTTGCCTCAGGCTCTAATAATATAGGGGAGTCCGTCATGGTTGGAGCCAGTGATATGATGATTTTATTAGGAGATCCAACACTCAGTAAATCCCTTTTTCGGGTAGATGCTCCGACACGAGGAAAGCGTATTTGGCAATCGGATGGTAGCCGAATTTCACAGTTGCGTTCGGCGGACATAAATGGAGATGGAAAGCCAGACTTACTCTCTCTGGTGGGGAATTTATTACAAGTACATTTACAGCGTAAATCGGGTGATTTTATGGACCCTTCACCTTTAATTCATTTTGAAGATGGAGTACGTTCTATAGTAGTATTAGAGGTACCTAAAGATGAAAAGGGGCAACTATTTAATAATATTTTACAGGTAAATAATGATGGACTGGGGGTTTTGTATGAAAATGAAAAAGGTATTTTTACGCGTAAGGCTTTTCCTTTTTTGGAGAAAATAGAAACCATTAAGCCAGCGAATATAGATGGGGATAGTATAACAGATTTGGTTATCCTGGATGAAAACCAGGATCTTTGGCTGCTAAAAGGCACGAAGGAGGGCTTTGGAAGACCCGCGTTTGTTCAGAATCTAGTGCCACCGTTTCCTTCAATAGCAGAATCTTCAGCAGACAAAGAAACACCTTATTTATCGGGTATTCGCATAGCTTACCGAGGGTTTGGCACAAAAGATAATATGAAGTCAATTAAGGAGACAAATTTACAAACAGATTTTGCGATCGATTACCCTGATCAACCCCTTAAGAAAGGGGACAACATACCAGTATCTTTGAAAATGCGTTCAGCAACGACCGTTCAGGGTGGTCGGTTAGAGATTCCTTTACTGGAAGGCATGAATATGGATCCAGGGAGTTTACACTGTACAGGCTGTTCTAATCAGCCAACCGTTACGATGAGTTTAGATGGTAATAGTATTGTTTTGCATAATGTTGATATTCCGAAAAATGGATCAGTTACCCTAAACTGGGAGCTGCGAGTCGATGAATTACCTAAGGGGGATTTTAATGTCGCTGATTTAGATAATAGTGGTAGAGATGGTCTTTGGATACCAAAAGCTGATGGTAAATTTATTAAATTGGAAGATTTAGAAGCGGTACTGGATGAAGCTGAAGATACCTTAATCTGTGATAGTGGTTGGATTCAAAAAAATAATCCCCAAGCTTGTTGTACAACGGCGGAAGGAGAAGCGGAATCAAGTTTTTTTGATACGGCTATTAATGCGGCAAATGCTCCATCAGTAAGATGTCAAAAGCAGATAAAACCAGCCATAATAGTCCCCTTAGAATCATTAACCTGTAAGAGCGGGTGGGCTAGAGAGGATAATGTAACTTGTTGCTCTGAAGCAGAAGGTCAGACTTGGAGTAAAACCCTTTTTGGTCCTGGAGCAGTAGTGCCACCAACAGGACCGAAGTGTCATCAGGTAGCAATACCAGAGGTGCCAATAAAGAAGTTAGCCTGTAAAAGTGGGTGGGCTCGAGAGGATAATAAAACCTGTTGTACTGAAGCAGAAAGCCTGATATGGGAGAGGACCCTTTTTGGCCCTGGAGCAGCAGTGCCACCGACGGGACCAAAGTGTCATCAGGTAGCAATACCAGAGGAAACAATAAAGAAATTAGTCTGTGAAAGTGGCTGGGGAAGGCAGGATGATCCAGATGTCTGTTGTACCGTGGAGGAAGCTGAGGCAGAGTCAAGCTTTTTTGATATAGCGGTTAACGCAACAAATAAACCATCGGTAAGATGTAAAAAATTGCCCTTGCCAACACCAGAAGAATTATCAAATATGTGTAAGCCTCGTCCTGAAAATTTAACAATTGATACAAGCCCTAAATGTGAAAATGGGTGGCTAAAAAAAGAAGGTGGTTGCTGTTCACTTACAGAAATTGCGGCTTGGAATGATTATTCAGCAGTAGGTTTCGGACCGTGGGTACCTAATACAAAGCCATCAACTGAATGTGAAAAAGAAGTTGTAACCGTGACATCTCCACAGGGGAATATTCAGAATTTAACCGGGGGGGGCACAACTATAGAGCCCTATGATTTAAATGCAGGCTATTGTCCAACCAATAAAACCTGTCAAAGTAATGGGACTTGTTGTAGTAATTCGGATAAATATTTTAACACTCCTGGTTGTGGTAAAACGGCTACAACGAAAGGTGATTTTGGACCACCTCTCTTGGGTAGTGCTGATAAAAAAGCCTTAGATATAGTTTCGCCGAGAGTTACTGCGTGTTATTGGATGTTAGAAAATGGGGAATGTTGTTCGGGAACTAAAATTACTTATTTAGGGGATAAATGTAAACAGGTCTCTATTGGTAGGGCTGATTGGCTTGGTGGACCGCCCTCAGACGAAACCATACCAGCGATTACCTATACGCCTTATGTGTTTTCGGGCAAAGAAAATCCATTTTCTGCGGCTGGACTTGCCTCACTAGGGAAAAAAGGCCGTTTGTCTACTATTGTAGCTTCTATTGATGGCAGCATTCAATCGGTCTTAGGAATTATGGCTACCAATGCTTCTATAATAGAATCTGCGGCTACCAAAGCAGCCTGTTCTACCGATCCGGCCAAGGCTCCGAAACTACCGGGTATTAGTACTAATTATAATCCAGGAAGTGCTTTGGATGCTAGTCTTGAAGCCGTGGAAGATGTACTGCCTATTTTTCAAATGCCAACAACCAAATGGGTTAACGGTGTTCCGATTCCATCAACTTATCCACCCGATAAAACGGGGGTGCCAAAGGTTGACCCAAAGCCAACGATAGCGGGTGGCGTTTATCCTTCTCAATTTAGAATTTATCAGTCCCCAACTTCAACCGGAAAAATGGCAATGGCGATTTGTACGGGTCTTTATCCTATTTTTAGCCAATATCCAACATGGTTGCCGAATTGCTATGTCTTTATCTCGGGGAAAAATCCAGACTGTAGTGCAGGGAGTGATACAGCCACAGGATTAACGGTTGATAAAATAATGAATATTACAGAAAATTATCAACAGGGTATTCATGGTGGTATTGGACTAGTAAACTCTGCTGGGGGCTTTGGTGCCGAAAACTTTTCAGGAACGAGATCAACCGTGCCATGGAAAGGAAAAGCTGAGAATAAGCATATTGATGGAGGTGGACCAATAAAAAGAGCTATTTCTAAAGAAAATCGAATAGCCGAGATAGAAGCTACAACCAGCGTACCACTTGTAAAATTTACGGCTCCTACCATTACAGCAACAACCACTAGAGGTAAAGTGGATGATTATTGGGGACGTATTGCGGGGGTACAAGAAAGTCCTTTTTTAAAAATAAATAATACGGCGATTGCGATAAATGTACCTAATTTAGCCGCTTTCGAGGATAAAGATATCACCCCAGAACAACAGGTGAAAATTGATTCTTGGTCAAACCTACAATCAGATATTAAAGAACATCAAGAGGTTAATACGACGACAATAGCTGAAACAGCTACTCTGGCTAAAAACTATACAGACACCTATAATAATTGGTTAGCTAAAAATGAAGACAAGATCGAAGAATGGAGTCAGTCGGTTGAGCTGCATAATCAGGTTATAGATCTGATGCTCGCTACAACTGAGGGATTTCAAAACCAGTTTGACCAGATGTATTACACCAACGCCGTTGATAGAGGAACTTGGCTGTCAAAACTCTATGAATTACAAGCCGGTTCAGTGGGGGATACAGGGATTAAGCCAATCAATCGTCCAAGAGTGGAGCTTAACGCCCAGAATGTGACTCCGGGTATCAATCTAACCCTCACGGATATAAAAATTAATACGGTAGATGTTGCGCTTGATGAACTAACGGCTTATAACGGACTACCTCCTAATGCACCATCACTTGTAACAGACCTTCCTGATCTACCGACACTTACAGGACCACCGTCTATTTCTACGAATAATCTAGAAAAGGCTTTTGATTTCATGGTTGTGCCTAATGCTTTTGCTCAATTGTTTGGAATGCTTCGATTAGGGATTGCCCCTGTGCCAGAATGGGGGGTGAAGGTTTACGCTGAACAGCTGGCCAATAGAGGCGGTCTTTCTGGTACGGATTACTCTGAGGCTACGATTCAACAAGATATATTTAACTATATAAAAGACGGGACACAAACTATTCACCTGAAGGCTCCGAATATTATTTTAAGTACGTTGGATAAACCAGATTCACTTCGAAAATGGGCTTTGGCGAAAGTTCCGAGCAATGACTATCAAGCAACTTTTATTGAAGGGTTGTTAAAATTAGCTAATAGCTCGGAATTGACGGACATACCACCACTGCCAAAAAGACTTCCTTCGAAAAAACTAGCCACTTTATTGGCAGCACAAAAAAGGAATTTGAAAGTATTAGAACAAGCCAAGGATCTACCTTTGATGGCTTTTTTACAGGATAAATCGGTTCAGTCGGTGTTGAATCCAAGTAAGGCCTACTTAAGTGCGGCTGTTGTACCAGAGCTGGTTGATAATACGGATACACCAGCTTTGCCAGTATCCGCCAATACGACTTCATTGGAAACCGTTATGGAAAATCAAGAAGCTAATCCAGCACAGTCGCTTTCAGGATTATATAGCTTTGATACAAGGTATGGAACCGCTAAGAAGTTGGTAAAACAGCCTATTGATTCCGATAGCGTACTGCTTGTAGCGGATATTGATAATGATGGGGCTTCTGAAACTTTTTATACGCAAAGGGGTACTATTTTCATGAAGGATGATTCGTTGCAAGTCCCTGAGGCAATAGAAGAATCTGATCTCGTTGTCGTTTGGTCTGCTGAAAAGTTTTTAGCTAAAAAAGAAGTCGCGAATAGTATTCAAGCTTCAATGAATGGTATTGTTTTCAAGCCTTCGGATAAGCACCTTAACTACTATGAATGGTTTTTGTCGGATCGACCAGATGCTCGACTGGAAATGGCAAAGTCACCGTCAGAACGGGCTTCTAAACTATGGGAACGTCAGGCTTTTTTGAAACAATCTCGTCTTAAGGACTATAATATTACGCGATCTCCTGCTCGTATCATAAAAATAAAAGGGGCGCCTAAAATGACCACGGTTAAAGCTCAGTCACTTCCGGTCTATACCGCTAGTAAGTGTAAAAATCCAGCAGTAAAAAAACGATCTTTTGGAACCACGACAATTCTTACAGCCCTTGAAGATAATACGAAAATTGAGATACGGGTTCCGGCAAGACAGTTTAAACCGGCTGATTTTGAAACGATTGTTCTAAATGAAGGGGAAATAACGAGTATTGATTATGGATCGGTTTGTGTTAGTGACGGAAAAGCCGAAGCCATAACGCTGAGCGATAAGGCAGAAACTTTTGCGCCAGAGGTGGGGACACTGGTGGTATCGGAAATGAACCTAAATATGAAAGATGGGGATTATGTACAGCTTGAGTTAGCGGATGGATCTTTGATTAGTATTTATGGCAAGGATAAATATCGTCTTCATTTTTTCGATGCTGGTGATGAAAATATTGCTTATAATCAATTGGAACCTTATGATAAAACACGCTATGGATTTTTGATCGGACGATGGAATCGTGGGCAGACACTTGTTCGAGGACCTTTTGTGCATGATACTAAACCGCTTATCCCTGACAAAGAATGACCTTTATTGATTATACGGCACACGGTTTAGCTTTTTGTAAGCGATGTTTTGTTGCCTCAGGTTGCCTTTTTGTAGCCTCTTGGTTTCTGTTATTTACCGTAGTTTTTGCATCAGAAGAACCTTTCATAGAAAAAGAAGATCGGGCACAGTATTCAGATATTGTTCGAGAAATGTGTCATAGTGCAGCCGATTATAACTTAGATGATCCATGGTTGGCTTTAGGGGCACAAAAAGGGGTAAAGGCTCAATATGATGAACGAATGGCTTGTTTTTTTGAGTCAGCCTTTGTGACCGCTACGAATGAAATGAATAAATCTTTTTCGGAGCAGTTTTTTAATAAAATATTTATGCCGGCAATTCCCTATACGGTCTATAAGCCAAAAGACTTAACCCTTCCTGCGAGTTGTGAAAATTCATCCTTCACGCTTCAAGCAACTATTACCGCTCAACAAAATAATGGTTATAAAACCTTGTGTGTTGTTGATGGGCGTGATTCAACGGTAGAGCGTCCTTACTCGTCTTGTCATGTAGCGGAGGCCGCTTGGAATGAATTTTGTAGTTATCAGGAGTATCTTTTTTGGAAGCAACAGGATGGAACTCTTTTGCAGGAGTTTCGAGCTAGGGGTGGTAGAATTGTTGTTGATTGGACTGAGTATTGGAGAAATACGATTCGAGATCATTCAGAAGAACGAGATCAGGCGGAAAGGCTGTTGACAGACACCTTAGAAACCTATCTAACGTATGAACGAGATTATCGTCTCAATCTTTGGCAAAAGGTTATAGAACAGGGGTTGATTGTAACGAGAGCGAAGTTACAACTTATTCGTACAGCCGTAGAAAAATGGCCGGCTAAATTTCATAATGCCACAATAGAATAGTTTAAAAATGAGAACTAAAATATTACGATTATCCGATAAAAAACCACTTATGATACCTCTACTGGGAGGATTTTTAGTTATTTTTTTGATGCTTTATCCTCGTGTAATTATGGCACAAACGATTCAGCATACTTATACAGAAAACCTAAAACGGCTAACCGATCAAAAAGAAGATCAATCAGTCCTTGATCGTCTTTATAAAAGAATTAATGGTCGGTTTGAGCGATTAGGAGAAGTCGTTAATTTTACCCCCAAAGAAGTGCAGGCTATTGTAGAAGGTCATTTAGGAGAATGGTTTTTCCAAAAAACATCTGGAACAGGGGCTGATGCGGTAGAAATTAGAAATGTGTTTTTAGGGCGATATGAAGAAGAACGAGATATTTGGGATTGGGAACAAAATCTGATCTACAAACAAAAAACAAATCCTCGTTATAGTAATGAAGTAACGGGTGATGGACTCTTTGATCTTGTTCAGAATTGGAATGATATTGATCGTTTGCTTTTTGGGGGAAATGCTTCAAAAACGAATGCTAAGTTTGGGAAAAACACAGCAGAATTTTCTGTCAGTGAAGAGCCTTGGCAAAAAGGTGATCCGCGTCAAAAAGCCAAAAGTGGAGAAAGTATCACCAAGAATACGGAAAAGGGGACAACCGTTGTACACGCCAAAACAGATGATTCTGTTTCCGCCCACCTAAACTATCTCGAACAATTTTTAAAAACATGGATTGGAAAACCTGTAAACCCGCAAGTGGCGACCAGGCGTCTTATACAGGCCGAAAACTGTGCCCAAAATAATAAACAGGTTGACCCTCAACCACCACTAAAGATGCCTACTAAAAAGCTAACTCCCCCAGAAGTGGCACTTGTTGAGGCTCAGAAAAAAGAAGATTTTTTGTCTAACTTTAGGGCGATTGAGTCCCGATTACTACATCAAAGTCGTTGTGAACCCGTAACACTCAGTAGTCTTACCAGACAAAAAACTGTTGGAACACAAACAGTTCAGACTTGTGAATTTTTTCGAGACCATAAGCTTTCACGAGATATTGAGGCTTTTGAGAAAACAGGGGATATTTATGTTGATCAGCTTAATGGGTATCGAGTAGGGGAGGCACTTTTATCTATGGATGATCATATGCAGGCTCTTTATGGGGGAATATCCCAACTACAGGCTTATCTGAAAAGTATAGCGGGCTGGACGGTCGTTTATGAAGGAACGGAATGTCAGTGGCAATAAATTTATAAAAAACACTATAAATGATTAACAGGCAACAACGTAATCAATATTTAACTATGAGGCTGTTAACCTTATCAGGACATTTTGTGCGGTATAGCATTAGATTTTTAGGGTTATTTACCATTGTTCTGGTTATTTTGGTGGCAAGAGCGTTTGCTAAGGCGGAAGTCGACTGTATCGCACCACAGTTTAAGGCGCTTAATATGGAGTTGGAAAAAGCCATTAAGGGTTATGATGCTCATTTAAAAGAGGGACAAACAGCTGATTATGCTATTTTCAAAGCGGTTAAGTATTCATCAGTAAAAGATTTTCTTTTAACGATGCCAAAAAATTACGGGAAACTTTATGATAATTATACGGCTAATTTTGAGAAGCTAGATCAGATGTATCAAGGACTAAATTCAAAAACACCAAAGGAAACAAGAAGTATGATTACGAAAGCCTGGAAATTTCATCTTTATATGTTGATTGATGTTATTCCTGTACTGATTAATGAGCGTTTTTTTTCCCCCACGAGGACGCTCACACAGGATGTAGATCTTGAAAAACAGGCGAAGCCTTACTGGAAAAAATTAGCCAAAGAATTTTCATCTCAGCGAGTTAAGCTTTGTCTTGAGCAAGAGACACAGGGAGAGGGAACTTCTTTCTCAGATTATGAAGCCAAAAAAGAGCCTAAGCCGTATAAACTAAGTTACAAGGATGTGGCTTTTATAGATTGGACGATTCGAGCGGACTACCCCAATCTTGTCCTAACCGAAGAACCGGGTGGTGAAGTATTTAGTTCTAAACCTGCGGAGGAGAAAATAAAAGGGAAAGGGTCTTTTTGGACGGCTGTTCGGAGTCTATTCGGAGGCATTGGGGACGAAAAGGTTGTATCAGGCGATAAGCCCAATAAAATTCAGAGTGAGAATATACCGTTGGCTATAGATTTTTTGGCGGCTAGTCAGCTAAAAAAAGAAGTGCGCCAAAGGCATTTACAGTGGCGAAATAATCGTAATTTCTGGCTCCAAAAGACGCGTTATGTTTCAGGTTACAATCTGGACAAGGCGGTTGATCGATTTGAAGCGATGCTAGATATTATTCTGAAACAAAACTATCAGCTCGATTTATCACTAGATTCGGTGGCTTATATTTGTGCGAATCAACGAACAAACCTGGGGTGTTGGAATGGAGGGAATGTTATTCCTAATCATCCCGACACGATTCCAGAAAAGTATGAAAAACGGTTAGCGGATAGTTAGGCGCTCATAGGAGGGACTTCTACCTTTTCCTCGTACCATGCTTTTGGTATTTTAAAACCATACTTAAGTCCTATTCGATAGGCAAGGTCATACTGAGGCCCCACGGTAAACCGTGACTGGTGAAAGGCTTTTTCTTCTTGATAGATTGTGGGCAGTCCTTGGTAATTTCTTTTACCATAAGAGGATTCACCAAAAAGTTTTAATCCTTCTGCACTAGCGGCCGTTCGGAATAAGGTTCTGAGTTCACGAGAATTTAAGAGTGCTTCTTTGTCGGGGGTTGTAACTTTTCCTATTAGTTGCTCCTCAAGAAAGTCAAAAAGCATGCTTGTTTCTTTGGTTTGCTCTTGATACTGGTAAATATCAAATTCGGAGAATTTTTTTTGCATTCTTTGGCAGTAATCTTTTACGGCTGATTTATAAACTTTTTCTGTATTGTGAATATTTAATTTTTTAGCTGCTTCCTTACCTGCTTTTCCAGCTTGAGTGAGAATAGATTGTCCCATTTTTTCAGATATTTTTTGCATTGTATTGAGG
>JALWQU010000218.1 GCA_026982915.1 Candidatus Altimarinota bacterium
AACGACACCGCACTTGATACAGCCCTAGAAGATGCCGAACAACTACGAGTAGACCTTCAGCGAGGTAATGAACGGTTTTTTCAGGTAGGTCTCTATTTTACGGTTTATGCAGATGATCAAAAAAAACTCAATCTTGTCGTCAATCAAATTGAAACTATTTTGGGTGGATTAATGGTTATGACACGTGAATCAGATTTTCAAACGGAACGAGCCTTTAACACGACTTTACCACAGTGTACCGATGAGATAGATCAAAGTCGGAATATGAATACAGGTCCCCTTTCGACCACTTTCCCTTTTGTTTCTAGTAGTCTTACTTCCAATGAAGGGATTCTTTATGGGCTCAATCGACATAATAATTCGCTTATTATTTTTGATCGATTTAACCTTGAAAATGCCAACACCGTAACCTTTGCCAAGTCTGGGGCAGGTAAATCTTATGCGGTCAAAGTAGAGGTTTTGCGGTCTATGATGATGGGAACTGATGTTATTATTGTTGATCCAGAAAAAGAATATGAAACCCTTACTAATACCATTGGAGGGACATTTGTTAATATTTCCCTGAACTCACAACACCGGATCAATCCTTTTGATTTACCGCTACCGCTAGAAACTGAAATTTCTAGTACCAAACTATTGTTACGCGAAAATATTATCACGATGCTAGGGCTTATGAATATTATGCTCGGAAAACTTACACCGAAAGAAGAAAGTCTTATGGAAAAAGCACTTTTCCAGTCCTATGAGATCAAGGGTATTACGGAGAATACGGAAGATCCTCAAAGCTATGAGATGCCAACAATGACCGATTTATATAATATTTTGAGCTCTATGGAGGGCGCTGGAACCCTTAGTATTCGTCTTGAAAAATATACAACTGGAACTTTTTCGGGACTTTTTGCCGATCAGACAAATGTAAATCTTGAATCTGGATTAATAACTTTTTGTATTCGAGATCTTGAGGACAAACTTCGTCCAATCGCGATGCACATACTCTTAAACTATATCTGGAACCGTGTTCGTTCAGATCTAAAAAAACGCCTACTCGTTATTGATGAAGCCTGGAATATTGTCCAGTATGAGGATTCTGGGAAATTTCTCCATAATCTTTGTAAACGAGCTCGAAAATACTATCTCGGTATTTCCACGATCACTCAGGATGTTGAAGACTTTATGGATAGCCCTTGGGGAAAGCCGATTATTACGAACTCATCCATGCAGTTACTCCTTCGACAAGCCCCATCCGCGATGGAAAAACTACAGAAAACTTTTAATCTTACCGACCAAGAAAAATACTTACTTATAAACTCTGGCGTGGGACAAGGTCTCTTTTTTGCGGGAAATCAGCATGTTGCGATCCAGATAATTGCTAGTTATGGGGAAAATAAAATCGTGACCACTAATCCCGAAGAAATTTTGAAACAACAAGAAGCGGCTAGTCATGGTGATGCGTAAGGAAAGTCTATAGTAGACTCGCTGGATTCACATCAATCTTGGCTTTCTCGGGTATTTTCACCTTTTCCAAAACCGTGTTTATGCTGGTTTTTAGAAGTCTCAAAAAAACATGAAAGTGATACTGATTATGCATTCGAGGGAAAAATGCCGGTGCAAAATTAACCTCTAAATCAGTAAAATCACCCCTCAAATGCTTCATTTTTTTCTCAAAGTCCTTGGCCATGACAAAAGCCGTTGCCTTATCCGGATCAGAAAAAGTTATTTTTACCATTTGACTAAAAGGTGGCATCAAAGCCTCCTTCCGAAGCCGCATCTGCCAATCAATAAACCCCGAAACATCGTGTTTTTTCACGAACTGAAAAATAGGTTCGTCCTCATGGTAAGTCTGAATTAAAACTGTCCCTTGCTCCTTTCTCCGTCCGGCACGCCCCGCAACTTGCGTTAAGAGTTGGAATACTCGCTCTTCCGCTCGAAAGTCGGGTAAATGTAACCCCACATCAGCCAAAATAACCCCACAAAAAACAACATCTTCAAAATCCAAGCCTTTGGCGATCATTTGCGTTCCCAATAAAATATCCGCTTTTTTATCGTGGAAAGCTTTCATAAGATTCTCAAAATCATATTTTCCCGACACCGTGTCACTATCCGCTCGCAAAATATGAGCTTGCGAAAAAGCTTTTTTTAGCGCTAGTTCCACTTGCTGAGTCCCCCACCCTTTAAACTCAAAATCAAGCGCCTTACAGCAAGGACAAGCCTTTGGTAAAAATTCCATAAATCCACAATAATGACAGATAAGTTTGGCTTCTTCGGTCTTACGACGACGGTTAAATTTACGGTGAAGTTTCATCGATAAATCACAATTCTGACACTGAAAATTATGCCCACAAGATTTACACATAGTCGCCCCAGAAAAACCTCGTTTGTTGAGGAAAATAACAACTTGTTTTTTCGCCGCAAGGGTCTTTTTTATCGCTTTTATCATCGCCGATGAAAGTGGCGAATAATTCCCCTTTTGGGCCTCATTTTTCATATTAGCGATTGTCACCAAAGGCATCTGTGTATCCGCAATTCGTTTATCAAGTGTTGCC
>JALWQU010000219.1 GCA_026982915.1 Candidatus Altimarinota bacterium
CTACTGCTTTTTTGTCTCAAAATCCTGTCAAACTTTTTTGGGGCTTTTTTGGCTCTTTTTCTATAATTTTAGAGCTGTTTTTTCAGAATGGCTGAATAGTTACAAAATTTATTCGTTTAAATTTTGTCAAAAATACTATAATTTCTTGGTCGGCTGAATTTATCAGACTTTCCTTGAGCTTTTCCCATCTTCTTCTAATCTAATTATCATGAAAATTTACATCTTTGGGGCTACTGGTTATCTTGGGGCACACTTTGTCGATTATTTTCGAGAACAACAGTGGGAGGTTTTTACGGAAAGAATTGATATTCGTGACTACAAAGCTCTTTATACACAGTTGAAAAAAATAAAACCCGATGTTGTCCTTAATAGTGCGGGAATCACGGGAACCCCTAATGTGGATTGGTGTGAAACACATAAGTCCAAAACCGCTCAAATAAATATCAATGGATCTCTCAATCTCGCTACCATCTGCACGGATTTAGGCCTTTATTTTTCGCATATTGGATCTGGGTGCATCTATGAAGGTGATGGCGGACGAATAAACGGTTTTCGCGAATCAGATACGCCCAATTTTGAAGGATCTTTTTATTCACGAACGAAGATGGTGAGCGAAAAAATGATCGCTGATATCACCGAAGACAAAGCCCTTCAGCTTCGTGTCAGAATCCCCATAGAAGGCAAATCACACCCCAAAAATGTTATTAATAAACTCTTACAATACGAAAAAGTCGCGGCTATTCCAAACTCTTTTACGATCGTGGAAGACTTTATCCCCGCTAGTTATCAACTCATAGCACAACGCGCTACAGGGATTTTTAACATGACGAATGTCGGTCAGATGGATCACCGTTTTCTCATGGAACAATATCGGGCTATTGTCGATCCAAAGCGAACTTTCCAGTACATAGATGCCAAAGCGCTTGCCAAAATCACTTGTGCCGCTCGCTCTAATTGTATCCTTGATACCGATAAACGGGAGAGCCTAGGGATTCATATGCCCGACATAAAGACACGAATTCCTGAAATTTTAGAGGCGTATAAACGAGATAGGTTAAGTTAATCATTTTTCAGCATTCATTCCAGTTTTTGTATTTCATCAAAAGTATAAATAGCACTATAAACCTCAGATGTTTTATCATCAAAGATGATATTATTTTCCTTAAAATAAATCTCTAAATTCTTTTTGATAGTTTTATGTTCAGCCTTAGATAAAGATTCGATTACAACTCTCCCTAAATTATCTTTTGTGCTTAATAATATCTTGTTGTATAAATCGACACCTCTAGCCGCTAGTAGCTCTGCCTTTCGCTTTTCAATCATAGGTTCTCTGATGGCCGTTATTTCACTAGCTGTATAAATTGCCCCATAAGTCTCTGGCTCATCAAAAGGCGTAATATTATTTTTTTCAAGATAGCTCCCTAAACGGTCCCTAATGATTATACGTTCAGCCTCTGAAAGATCTCTCATAACCGCACAATAAAGATCATTAAAATCTCTTCTGGGACCTATGTATTTATACAGTGTACTCCCACTGTATCTCAATAGTTTTTGCTTTTCCTTTTTTATTAATGATAACTTCATAGCTTCAATTTTCTTCTCAGAGTAGAGCTGACGATATATATCTATATTCTCAAAAGGGCTCCCAATCTTATCATCCTCAATCATGGATTTAAAATCTTCACGCTCTTTTTCGGTAAGACTTGCTATCACCTGTGGAAGCGCTTTATTGCTAATAGACAATCCCTTTCCAAAACGATTCATTGCTACTCCAGATTCCCATAGTATTTTTTTGCTTCGTTCTATTACTCGTTCTTTTATTGCATTAATCTTACCCTTTGAATAAAAAGCTTCATAGAATACAGGATAATCAAAGGGTGTATAGTACTAAAAAGTCTTAAGTTTTCCGGACAAAAAATCTAGCAGAGTAGTCTGGTTGGGAGATTTGGGGGATTTTCTGTGAACGATTTTTTGGGGAATAATAGTTCGAATAAAAATAAGAAAAGAGTGAGAATTGGCAGTCCTCGTATAGGTTTTTTGGAATTTGAGGTAGGCATTACAAATTTGTACAATAGCCTGCTTAGCTATTTTTTTGGTGTTCAATTTTACGGTTTGGAATAAGAATTCATTCAAAAGCGTGGCAAAGTGCATCAAACTAACTAGATTTTGGAACTTTTGGAATTTTAAAACCCGAATTTGTTCCAGACTTAACCCGGTTTTAATCTGCTTAAAAGAATTTTCAACGCCCCATCTTTCGAGATAAAGTTTTACAATTTTTTTATCCCCAAATTGAGCCATATCAAGTGAACATAGAAGTCTTATGGGGGTTTTGAATTGCTTGTTTTTCTTGATAATTAAGAGGTATCGGGCATATCTTTTATTTTTAGGTTTTTTCATTTGTTTGGTTTTTTCTGTTTGGATCAAAACAATATAGCTACCCGGTTTTAAATGCTCCACCCTTAAAATTTCACCTGTTTTCTCGAGAATAACCAAACGATTTTTTTTGA
>JALWQU010000220.1 GCA_026982915.1 Candidatus Altimarinota bacterium
TAGCCTATTGGTTGATGAAAACCTTCTTTCTAAAGAAAGAGTTTAAAAATATGGCAGAAGAGGCTGTTTTTAATAAGAAATAGTTATTTATTGTCGGGTTTTAGGCCGCTCAGAGCTTGAGTTCTGGCTGTTTCGGTTGCAAGGTGAATACCAGAAGCGGGAAATCGATTGAAACAATCAGAATGATTGGGTCGTTAGTCCGACAAAACATTTCTGTTCTGTGCCTAAAATAATCGAAGGAACAATATATGAATTTTGAACAACCCAAGCCTGACTCAAAAAAATATTCTGACCTCATCTCGGAAATTCAAAAAGGCATTATAAAAATCCCCAAGTTCCAGCGTGATTTTGTCTGGAGTATCGATAAGACCGCCAAGCTTCTAGACAGTATTCTCAAAGGTTATCCTATCGGCACCTTCATCTTATGGCAGACCGATGAACGGATTAACGACATAAAAAATATAGGGAATTTAGAAATACCTCCCACGCCGGATGGCACCAAGGTGCAATATGTTCTTGATGGTCAACAACGTATCACCTCACTCTATGCCGCCTACTTGGGGGCAAGGATTCAGAAAGTAGGAGAAAAAAAGATCACTGACTACAGCGATATTGTAGTGAACCTCGATGCCGACATAAATGAGAATGGCGATCAGGTGATAAGTGCAGAACCTACTGGTGAAAAATATATTTCTCTAAATGATGTGCTCAATTTTTCCTATAGCAAAGCAAAAGCACTTGCAGATAGGTTTTGCGAGGAAGAGCTTGAAAAAATTGATAGCTATTCAACAGCCTTTAAAACCTATGAATTTTCTACGGTAGTACTCCGCAAAGAGGATATTGATTCTGCCATTGAAGTGTTCACTCGCATCAATACTGGTGGCCAGACCCTTACTCTGTTTGAAATTATGTCGGCAAAAACATATGACGAAAAACAACACTTTGATATGCAGTCAAAATGGATTAATTTCATTAAGGAACTCAAAGATATTAAGTACGAAAGCATATCCAGTACCATTGTTCTCAGTGTATTATCACTTGCTTTAAGCCGTACCAAAGAATGTAAACGCAAAACAATACTCACTCTTGATAAACAGGAAATAATTGACACTTGGGATAAGGTTATTTCTGCCTTAAAAGACAGTATTGATTATTTTCGCACTACATACCGCATTCCAGTGTCGCATTTATTACCTTACGACTCACTTTTGGTACCCTTTGCCTATTTTTTCTATCAGAAGCAGTATGGGCCAGAAGCAAAACAGCGGAAATATTTAGAAGAGTTTTTTTGGCGCATGTCTCTTTCATTTCGCTATTCAAGCTCTGCTGAATCACGCTTGGCGCAAGATATAAAACGTATAGAGAAAATCCTGGAAAATGAACGTCCAGAATACAGTGATATCAAAGTTTACCTTGATTCGCCAAAGGCTCTTATCGATACAAATTTCAGCGCGGGTAATAGTTATTGCAAGGCAATTTTATGTATGTTGGCTTATCAAGAACCAAAAGATTTTCAGGACAACGGAAAAGTGATTTTAGATAACTCCTGGCTAAAGGTAGCGAACAGCAAAAATTATCACCACTTTTTCCCCAAAGCATATCTCAAAGGGAAAACTGTATTTGACAGCAACAGCCTGATGAATATCACTCTGGTGAGCGACCACCTAAACAAACGAAAAATTGGAGCCAAGGCACCTTCGTTATATATCGGAGATTTCGCCGACCAGAACAACGAAATAAATACGGCTCTAAATTCTCATTTTATCGATAGAAAAGGCTATGGAATTGAATCCGATGATTATGAACAATTTTTAACTGCTCGTTCGAAGAAAATATTTAAGCATCTAAAATCTCGTATTGAACTCACTCACTTAGAGCCAGAAAATAAGGAAATAGAAGAGTTGATACGTAGTGATGAGAGTGATTTCGTCGAATTCAAATCAACACTTCGTTACGACCTGCGCCAGAAAACAGTGAATAAGAAATTGGAGTATGTAATCGCTAAAACTATCTCTTCTTTTCTGAATAGCAACGGTGGCAATCTATTTTTGGGTATAGATGATGATAAAAATATTCTAGGTCTTGAAGATGACATCTCAACCTTAAAAAAACAGGATATAGATGGTTTTGAGCTTCAATTAATAGAAGTCATAAAAAAATACGTAGGAAAAGAGTTGAGTACTCACATAAAAATAAGATTTCCGGAAATTGAGAATAAGAAAATATGCCAGATAACAGTATCCAAAAGCAGTAAACCTGTTTTTATCAGTTTTGAGGGGAAAGAAGAGTTTTTTATTCGTTCAGGTTGCTCTTCTCAGCCATTAAGTCGTGAAGAACAAAGTGTCTATGAAAAAGAGCACTGGGGTTAAGGTGAAAAATAATCTGAATAGCTATATAAAAACGGCAAATAACAAGCGACTGTGGTGTCAACCCTCGAAAAAATGACTAACAGCCCCATGCTGTTTTATCCCGCACCATCGCGTTTAAAATGGTAATAAACTTCCGC
>JALWQU010000221.1 GCA_026982915.1 Candidatus Altimarinota bacterium
CACCAAATGGGGCACGCGTCGTTATCTTTCGATGGAAGCACTGGAAAAACAGTCATTGGAGAAGCAACATTCGGCTTAACCAATGGAACACCGCTGATCAAAAGTGCGAAAAAATATTGACACTACCAAGCTCAGCGGGCAGGCAAAAGGGGCGTGGGTTTTGCGTCTTTTGCAAAACCCACGACGCTTTTGACTGTCCGGCTGGAGCGATTTGTTAGGGCATTTTTTGCCTTACGGTTAATGTTTATTTTTACCCCGGACTTGCAGCGCGCACAATAGAAAAAATCATTATCATCCGGTTTCCTCCCTCTGTGCTGGCTACAAGCACGTTTAATTGATATTTTTACTCGGGAATCTCAATGTGGCACTCCCCAACTTGATAAAATATCGGTTAGTTTCCTTTTTTTGTTTCTTACTATTGGCGATGTTTTCGTTCACTCGCACAATGCCTGAAATGGTTTTTTTATGTTTTCGGTGTCCGGTGGTTTTGCTCGACCAGACTGCACCAGCTTTAAACGAACATTCAATGTTTTATTATTTTCGAAGCCAATGCAATTTATTTTACGTTCGGATTTTCCCTCAAGCCACATAAATTGGATTTTTATTCTTTTTTTTATTTTGTCCTTTTGTTTGTGGTAATCGGCTTCGTCGGTATCCAGAAACCGAACAGATATTTTACGATTTTAAATTTTGCTCATTCGATGGTGCGTAGTTATTTTTGCCACCATATTTTATGCCCTAACGCCCCTCATCAGCGGGCTGCCAAAAGTGGCGAGGCTTTTGCGTCAGCAAAAGGCGCGACACTTTTGGCAGTCCGGCTGGATGAGTTTGTTAGGGCATTTTTGCCTTTGCGGTTAATGTTCATTTTTACCCCGGACTTGCAGTGCGCACAATAGAAAAAATCATTTTCTCTGATTTCCTCTGTGTTGGCTACAAGCACGTTTAATTGATATTTGTACTCGGGAACTTCAATGTAGCACCCCCTTACTTGATAAAATATCAGTTAGTTTCCTTTTCTTTGTTTCTTGCTATTAGCGATATTCTCATCACTCGCACAATGCCTGAAAATCCATTTTTTTATGTTTCCGGTGTCCAGTGGTTTTGCTCGACCAGACTGCACCAGCCTTAAACGAACATTCAATGTTTTTTATTTTCGAAACCAATGCAATTTATTTTACGTTCGGATTTTCCCTCAAGCCACATTAAATTGGATTTTTTCTTTTTTTGTTTTGTCCTTTCGTTCGTAGTAATCGGCTTCGTCGGTATCCAGAAATAGACAGGTATTTTATGATTTTAAATTTTGCTCATTCGATGGTGCAGTAATTATTTTTGCCCCATCATTTTATGCCCTAACGCCCTCATCAGGGGCTTTCAGAAGGGGCGCGATTTTTGCGTTCTTTGCAAAAATCGTGAGCCTTCTGAAAGTCCCTCTGGATGAGTTTGTTAGATTTTTATTTGATGCCCACCACTGGTTTATTTTACGGCCATATTCGCCACGCCTTTCTACTTTGAACCTTGGGATACATCATACCTTTAACATCCTTCGTTTCTATATATTCTGCTTCGACATCAGAAATTTTTGACCACGAAAACCCTCCCAAACAGAACAAACAACCTTCTTTATACTCTTTGTCTTCCTCACCGTGAATTTTCCATGGTGCATAAAAATTATCACCATCAAAAACAACTAGTAAATCAATATTATATTTTTCTGACTCATTTTTAATATTTATATCTGATCTTAATAAATCCAGAACCACCTCATCTGAAAAAACGAATAAATCCCAATCAGATTTTTTATTATAATCGTTATTGGCGCGTGATCCAAAAAGCCACACCGACTTAATATCGGTATATTTTTTCGTTAAATTATTTAAATATGGGTATATATCTCCCATCAAGGGTTTTATTTCCACAATGTATTCATTTTCTGGTTAAGGATATTTATGACAATGGTAGTATTTTAATTTTTAAGTTTACAAGGGAATGTACTAACTAACCCTGTCAGTAGAACATACTCCATAGGAATATTAGGCTGCTTTTCCAGTATTTTCTGGTCTATAATCTTCTTAAGCTGATCTTCAAATATTTCTACATAGTTTTCTGTTGTTAGAGCCATTTTGCTTGGCGCACAATACAATCTCGGTAACCCTTTAGATTTAAGTAAGGAATTTGCAGCCGCAAAAGAAGCCCCCGATGAAAATATATATAACTTCACATCATCACTATCAGACTTCTCATAATAATTTCTAGCAAGGTTCCAATAATCATCCGCATTGGACGAGGCCAAAAAAAACATCGAAAAAATGGCTATAATAACTATTCGCACAATACACTCCTTTAAAATCTAACGGCAAAGCTCAGCGGGCAGGCAAAAGGGGCGTGGGTTTTGCGCCTTTTGCAAAACCCACGACGCTTTTGACTGTCCGGCTGGAGCGATTTGTTAGGGCATTTCTACCTTTGCGGTTAATGTTCATTTTTACCCCAGACTTGCAG
>JALWQU010000222.1 GCA_026982915.1 Candidatus Altimarinota bacterium
CCGTATTGGTTACTTTTCCCTGGATTACAAAAAACTAAACCGACTCGGACAACCAACCGGCCAACTAGGTCATAAAAAAGTTTTTGCTATTGTGACAGGCGGAACGCCTAACTGGATCAAGCACTTACTCTTTATTATTTTCCCTGGATTTTGGCTTCGGGTTGTTTTCCTTTATTATGGATGCACGGCTTTTTCAACCGCTTATGCGGGAAAACTAAGCTATAGAAACCCCGCTAAAAATCACCCAAACCTATTAAAGAACTTTGAAAAACTTGGTAAAAAATTCAATAAAAAACTCTAAAACATAAAAAAATTATGGCGTCAGCTTCGACCTCGATCCTGGAAATCATGGCTTTTCTGGGTAGAAGTTATCCCGCTCATACTGCTCTTTATTATTGGTGGTATTCTGAGCTTCTTTTTTTACCTCTCGCATAGTGAACGGTATGAAAGACAGGCGATAACCCCTATCCCTGTTTTCACAGAAGTAAGTTTCCCTTTTGCTAATAAGTATGAGACAGAGAAGAGTTTACCGGTTTCTGGTGGGGCGATCATTGATATTGATAATGACCAAATCCCCGAGGTTTTCATTGCTGGTGGTCCACATCAACGAGATGGGTTATTAAAATTTGTTCGTGGCAACTTTATCGATATAGCGGCTAAGAAAGGGTTTGAAACGGAAGTTTTTGATACCTACGGCGTGGTCGTCATTGATCTCGATAATAATGGATTTTCTGATCTATTACTTACGCGAACCGATGGGATTTATTGGTATAAAAATGATGGGAACCATTTTGTAAAAATAAAACTCAATATACCTGTCTCCCACGACTCCACCCCCCTATCCCTCGCTATCACAGATCTCAATAAAGATGGATGGGCGGATTTATTTATTGCGGGATACACGCCTCGAGAACAGATTACTGGTTACACAACCTTTAATGACAAAACTTATGGTGGCCATCAACAATTATGGTTAAATAAGGGCGATAATACCTTTACCGATATCACTACTTCCGCTGGTCTAGACTATAGGCATAATACCTTTCAGGCTGTTTTTGTAGACCTAAATGATGATCTTGAGGCCGATCTAGTCGTCGCACATGATACGGGGGAGGTACGTATTTATAAAAATAATGGTGATTTGACCTTCAGCCTTCAGCCAAACCCGAGTACGGGAAAATTTGCTTATCCGATGGGTATAGCCGTAGCCGATTATGATAATGATGGAAAAATTGATTTGGCTTTTTCCAATGTCGGTAATATGGGCCCCCTTAATAAAACGGTTCGTGGGGATCTCCGTGAAGATCAGGATTTTAATGCCAAAATGATCGTACTTCATAATAATGGTGATTTTTCATTTACCGATACCAGCAAAGAGACGCATTTAGCCGATTATGAATTTGGGTGGGGGCTTATTTGGGAAGACTTTAACAATGATCAATTAACCGATCTCGTCTTAGCACAGAACTATATTCAGTTTCCACCGCACGCTTTATTTCCGCTTCCTGGTCGGTTTTTATTACAGGGAGATGACCATGTTTTTAGTGCTTATGGTAAAATATCAGGACTTTCAAACCGTGCCTTTGGCGTATCCCCCCTATTTGCGGACTTCAACCAAGATGGGGCTTTGGACCTTGTGTATGTCAATGTGGGGGGGCCATCAAAAGCTTTTTTAAACTCAAAAAACAAAAATCATTTCATTGATGTTGAGCTTCCTGATACCGTGGAATATTTAGGCGCAAAAGTTATCGTAAAATCCAAATCGGGTGAAAATTTTATAAAGTACTTCCTTAGTGGAGAAGGCCTTTTGTCCGATAGCTCTCACCTACTACACTTTGGACTTGGGACTATCACTGATCTATCATCGGTATCGATAAAGACGCTCACGGGTAAAACCATACCGCTTACTGGTAACATCGATGGTGTCTGGCGATTAGAATAAAGGAAAAAATGATAAATTAAAAAAATACAGACCGAGATCTGTATTTTTTAGTAGATTAAATGTTTTTAGTCTGTCTTTATTTCCTTAGCCCCAATGATTCAATAATTTCTTGGTAGGCTTTTGAATCATGCATTTGAAGGTATCGAAGCATTTTTCTTCGTTTCCCAACCATACCGATCAGTCCTCGACGAGAATGTTTGTCCTTTTTGTGAATTTTTAGATGCTCTGTTAGACTAATGATTTTAGTCGTTAAGATCGCGATTTGTACTTGTGGCGACCCCGTATCTTTCTTATGAGTTTGGTGCTTATTGATAACGTCTTTCTTCTGATCTTTTTGCATAGTTTTTATAAATAAAAGTTATTTCCGCCAAATTCTATGATATTTTAAAAGGTCGTCAAGGAAAATATAGGAAAGCCTGATTACTCATATCTTAAAAAATTCTCGGCTAATTCCCAAAATGAGGGGAAATGGTATGGTAAAGGTATGGAAAAATTAGCAAAGCTGGTATACGGAAAATATTTGGAAGATTTTGATATAACA
>JALWQU010000223.1 GCA_026982915.1 Candidatus Altimarinota bacterium
TCAATTCTCATCTACAACGGTTCTTCATGAATAATTACGGTATTCGTAATCGTGACTTCTTTCACTTCCGAATCAAAGGTCTTTTTTCTTAAATCCCCTCACTTTAGGAATTAGCCAAAAATTCTTAAAACTTGGTAATTTTATCTTATTCAATATATTTAAGCGTATGAAAAAGATACTCTCTTTTATTTTCCGGACAGGGTTTCTCCTAGGACTGTCCGCTATTCTCTCAAAAGGCCTGAGCTTTTGGCGGAACAGATTACTCGTTGAGACCTTTCCTCCTGAACAAACCGACCTTATTTTTGCCGCATTTCGTGTACCGGATTTCTTCTTCGCGCTTTTTGTCGGTGCAACCCTTTCGGTTATTTTTATTCCACAAATAAACCAACTAAAAACCAAAACGGAAAAAACGCTGTACCTTTCTAGTTTTTTTTGGGGCGTGGTTGTTTGGTTTGGAGGACTCGTGACATTGGGTATTTTAACGATTTCGCCCCTCGTAAATATAACGGCTATGGGACTTGATACCGATCTAAAAATAGCCACCATGGAGCTAGCTCGATGGTTATTTGTTTCTATATTCATGCTCGGTATTTCAGGCGTATTTTCGGCTTACCTCCAAGCAAAAGGACGATTCATGGCCCTAGCCTTAGCCCCCATTTTTTACATGGGAAGTATTTGTGGCGCCTTATTCTTTTTTAGAGACCAATTTGGCATAAATATCGTGGCTTACGGGGCTTTGCTCGGAAGTTTTTTACACCTATTACTAAACGCTTTTTACTTCTTTTTTTATCGGGGAGCGATTAGATTTGCCTGGAAGAAACCTCTTAAGGCCTGGCAGGAATTTCACGGGGATTTTTGGCGAAGGGTTTTTAATAACTCCGTCTTTCAGATAAACCAAACCGTGGATTTATGGGTGGCGAGTTTTCTGATAAGTGGCGCTATTACCGCTTTTTCTATTGGAACAAACTTTGGACACCTCCTGCTTTCTATTGTGGGTTATTCCATTGCCAATGCGGCTTTTCCAAAACTAAGTAAGACGAAAAATGACGCACAAAAACAACAGGCTATTGTAAAAAGCTCGATCAAATGGATCTTACTCTTTACCGTTCCCTTTGCGATTATTAGCGCGGTAGGGAGTACTTTTTGGTTGTCATGGTTATTCGCGCTCAAAGGAACAACCTTGTCTATGGCGGCATCCGTCTTCTTTTGGACGGTTATTTCCTTGCCATTTGCCTGTATGATCCCTATTTTATCTCGTGTATTCCTCGCTAACAACGATACCAAAACGCCTCTTCTGGTCGGTCTGATATCCATCGTGTTGGCCACAACCTTAGTCTTGGTTCTCACTTTCCTTGTTCTCCCAAAAGAAACGCAAATTCTCGGGTTAGCCTACGGAAACTTTACCGCCAATGTGCTGAGCGCCGGACTCTTTACTTACTTTCTCTCAAAAAAATGGAAGACACCTTTATCGTCAAACAAACCGAAGCCGGAAAAAGAATTGATGTCATAGCCGCGAAAAAATTTCCTGAAATTTCTCGATCAAGATGGACTCATTATGGTATTTTTGAAAATGGGGGGATGGCCCAAAAGCCCAAGACGAAATTAAAACTCGGCGAAGAATGGAAAATCAGCTGTGAAAAAGAACCACAACTGGCTACCGACCTAAAAGCGTGGGACTACCCCTTGAAAATTTTGGCCGAAAGTGACACCTGGGTCGCTATAGAAAAACCTTATGGTATAGCCGTTCATCCTTCCATTTCTGATACGAAACAGGAAACCGTCATCAATGCGTTAGTGCATCATTTTGGAGCTAATCTAAGTGAGAATTTTGACGCTATCGAAGGACGATTAATTCCTCGTCCAGGACTGGTTCACCGACTTGACAAGACGACTTCAGGGGTACTGCTAATCGCCAAAAAAAACGAAACACATCGTTATTTTCAGGAAAACTGGTCGGATTGTCGAAAAATTTATGAAACCATTGTCACGGGGAAACCACCACTAAAAGGTCGTATTGAGGGCTCTATTTTTCGTGACCCACGAGATCGAAAAAAAATGTCAGTGGTTCGACACGAAAAAGCAAAATCAGCGCTAACTTTATTTGAAACGCAACAAACGGAGCATGGATATGCTGATTTAGAGGTACAAATTATGACCGGGCGAACGCATCAAATACGGGTACATCTCAGTAGTATTGATTTTCCTATTCTCGGAGACGGGCTTTACGGTGGAGCCGAAGCCGATCGTATTTATCTGCACGCATCCAGACTAACCTTTCCGAATCCAGACCAAAAAGGCGCTCTTGAGACGGTTACAAGCGAGCTTCCTTGGGATTTTGAAACCGTTGTGGCGAGCCGCTAAAATAGCTGATTACGGTTTTTGAAAAAAGGCTTCCGCATACGCTAAAGCCCCGATAGTACCGGAAGAAGTGAGCGGCGTGGCGAGAAGTGTCTTTTTTAGAGCCGAAAAATTATCAGCAAGATGACATTCTATTTGTTCGGCCGGTTCAAGATCTGGCTGGCTTATTAATTCGCTATCTAGGGCTAAAAAATAGTGGTACTTCATTTTTGCGCCGGTGGGATTGCTGAAGTTTTCCCCGACTTTGATCATTTTTTTCGCTTGATAGCCGGTTTCTTCTTGTAGTTCTCGATGAGCCGCTTGCTCAGGGGTTTCCCCTGCGTCAATCATCCCCGCACAAAATTCCAAAACACACGCCCCACTACCGTGTTTGTAGTTTTTTTGGTAGAGAATTCTCCCATCAGGTAAAACCGGCACAACAATAACCGCGTCACCAAAAAGATTTACCCACCAATCGGTTTCACTACCATCGGGGAGTTGAACCCGTTGGTGCTCTATGGGACAGTAAGGCGTGTCGAGTACAAGTTTTCGGGTGATGATTTTGAACTTTTCCATGGGGGGATTCTAGTGAAAACCGTCTATAAATACTAAACTTAATCCATGTGAAGGTATAGAAAAAAACCTTCTAAAACAATTAGAAGGTTTTTTATTGGCTTTAAAAGCACTATATTTAGCGCTTTATTTCTTTGCTTGAGCGGCTTTGGCTTTTTCCATTTTTGCTCGGAATTTATCAACTCTTCCAGAAGTATCCAGTAGATTTTGTTTCCCGGTGTAGAATGGATGAGAAGCACTTGAGACATCCACCCGAATAACATAGTGATCAACCCCGTTAACCTTTTCCACTTCCTCAGAAGTCATGGTTGAGACCATAATAAAATCGGTTTTCGCATTAGCATCTCGGAAAATAACGGGATGATTTTTGGGGTGTTTTGTCGTTGTATCTTTGGCCATAGTATAAATAAGGTTTAACTTTTATGTCCCGAGCGTATCCAAAACAGACCTAAAGTCAAATTTTTGCCGTATCAAAAAAACCTATCGGGAAATTGAGAAAGAAAAACCTATCGACCATGACATTTATGACAGGTTCCCAAAAAACCAAGATGCACCGACTTGAGCAAAAAGTTTTTTTCATGGGCCAATTGATCCGCAATTGAGTCCTTGTAGTCCAAAAATATTTCCTCAACCCCATCACATTTCTCACAAATAAGAAAATGATGATCATCTTCGGTGTTTTCCGGGTAAGTGCAACGACGCCACCTGTGCTCAAATTGATGAACCAGATGAACCGCTTCTAGTTTTGAAAGAATACGATATATCGTGGTGATATTAGCCTTAAGCCCCATCTCTTTAAGTTGTTTTTGCAGATCATGAACGGTTAAAAGTTTCTCCGTCCCGGATAATAACCCCGATAAAAAACGAACCGCACGAGTCATCCGCCAGTTATTTTTCAGAAAACAATCATTTACTTTTTTTCCAAAACTATCCATATCCCCTTTGTTAATAAACTTTTATAGCATTAATGCAATGGTTGTACATTTCTAATATTAATACCTTTAATTCAAGTATAAGCTAAATGCCATAGTATGGCAATAAGATTTTTTGTGACAAAAAAAAGACCCAAAAAAATAGCCAAAATACTTCCAAATGCCATAGTATTGCAACACCAAAAACCCTTACCCACAAAGAAAAAACACGACCATTCACCCTAAAACAAATAATCTCATTAAGTCGTCGCCATAAAAGCGTTATCGCTTAGCTTTTGGTGTAAAATTTGCTCAGATCTCTTTTTAAGGAAAAAAGGATCTTCCCCCTTGCTAAGGATTGAAACATCGCCTAGATCGCCATTTTCTACAATAGGGACAAAAAAATCATCACTCGTATAGACCTTTATCCTTTTGCCAGCGATATGTTGCAGTATCTTCTTTGTTTTTGTTTCTCCAAAAATAAGTTCTGGGAAAAAAATTGTATCACAATTGGCGTTCTTTGCCTGACGGATAAACCGACGCCCCAACCGACGGAATTCCACCGTATCAGCCAACCCCTCCAAGGCCATGGCCCTTAATACCTGAAAAGTAAAAACGGTTACTCGGGGACACTTCTCTGAACGCTTACCTTTTGGTTTATAAGGCGTTTTTTGATAATCAAAGGCCTGAAAATATTGATGTGCCAAAAAGTTCTTTCGGTCTAAAAAAATACCGATTCGCCCAAACTTTGTGGCCGACAATATCTCCTGAACCGATTTTTCCCATAAAGAATATTCCATATCAGTCGGTTCTTCATTCTTTTCTATCATAAAAGAAAGAGCCGCTTTTGGGTTTACAGACAAGACCTTTATCCCCAAAACCAGAATACCGAGATTTCCTTGAAATTTCATGCGTATTAGTATATTATAGATAGTAGCATATAAAACAAAACCTAATACTAAAATAAAAAATGGATGAAAACTACTTCGAAAATGAAGATACCCCTAAGTCACCGACAAAACATCTGTTGATGAAATTTTTATGGGGAATAGGTATTATAGCCATTATAGCTGGTTCTGGCTTTGTCTTTTGGGATAAATACAACCTTAACGACCAAATTGAAGCCAAGCAAAGTGCCATAGCAACACTTGAAAAAACAAAAGCCGATCGCCTAAAGAAGAAAGGCTACAACGAAGCTAAAGCGATCGATAAAGCTAAATCAGTCCTCACTCTAGCAAAATCAAATCGTGTAGATTGGGTCCCTATCTATCGAGATCTTAGTGCGTTGGAAGATGGTGTCACCCTTAATTTAAAGACGATTAATGGTGATGAGCATCTGTCTTTTAATATCGAAGGACAAGCCCGCCAAATGTCGTCTATTGCTCAACTCCTTATTAAAATAAAGACAAAGCCTCAGTTTAAAAAAGTATTTATTAGTCAGATTTCTGAAAAAAATAACAAAGAACAGATAAGTTTTAGCTTTCATCTTTCTTTCGACTATGTGCCAGTAAAAACAACTAAAAGTTCTAAAAAATAAAATATTATGAAACACCTAAAAATACTAACCGTTATTACTGGCATCCTTGTTTTTGGATTCTGGATAAAGCCACAATGGGCCAAGAACACAAATCTAAAAGAAACGGTCAAAACACTTGAAACACAACGCATAACTTTGCGAGATGAGATAAAGGCTATAAATGCTCAGGCTAAATCTTCTGATAAGACCGTAAAAGAATCTCTTTCTCAAATTCCGCTTAAGCGTGACCAAGAGGTGCTTATTAAAGATTTACAGCAAATCTCAAACCGGACGGGTTTTTTGTTTAAGGCCATTAAATTCAGTAAAAGCACCAACCCTGTTGTCAAGGCAGAACAAACAAATATTACCTTTTCCGTTAAGGGGCGTAAAAACCAAATTTTGAACTTTTTATCACAGATTGAAACCAATAAACGATTTTTGGGACTCAAAAACCTATCAATCAACTATGTAACCGAAAAGGGGCAGCCCCTTGCTGAAATGAATATCGCGCTTTACACCTTTTCACAAGAAGATGCCTAACCCTGTATGAAATAGGGGCTTTTAAAAAAATGTCATGAATAAGAAAACAAAAACAGATCCTTTGCCAAAAGTAAAAAAAAGCACTAAAAACATGGTGTCTGAATGGATAAAAAACCCTAAATCTAGAAAGGTTATTTACGGGGTTACAGACCGAACAAATGACCCGTTTTTATTGCGAGTAAATGATTTTATGATTGACTATGGGCGAGTATCCGCCAAAGAAAAATCTATTTTCTATAATTCTCTAAAACTTTTAGTCAATTCTGGAGTAGGTTTTACACAAGCCTTGCGAATGCTGGGGGATCGGACACGAAATATTCGGCTTTCTCGAGTCTGTAGCACCATTGTTTACGATATGGATCATAATGGGAAAAGTTTCTCCGAAGCTATGGCCAAATATCCCAAGGTTTTTGGTAAGTCCGAAGTAAAAATGATTTATTCTGGAGAACTAACCGGTAAAATAGAAGGAACCCTTAACGCTATTGCCACACAGTTGCAAAAAAGTATAAACCTTGAGCTACAAGTACGAAACGCGCTTATGTATCCTTTTACCGTCTTTATCGCGATTATTGTCGCGGCGATTATTGTTATGCTTTTTATTGTCCCAAAGTTCAAGACTCTTTTTGACCAATTCGGAAGCGATTTACCCTGGATTACAAAGATGTTGATGGGATCCTCTAGCTTTTTTCAGCATTACTGGTGGGCGATACTAACCCTTACCGTAGGGGGTGTCTTGATGTTTCGGTCATGGAAATCTAGTCCTGAGGGGAAAAAAGCTTGGGATCAACAAATTCTTTCTATGCCCATCATAAAAGATCTGGTTAATAATATTCAAACGGTACGAATTGCGAGCAACTTCTCGACCCTTATGGCCTCGGGGGTACCGCTTGCTAAAGCACTTCGCGTCCTCGGTGAAATTATGAAAAATAGTATTATTGCCAATGCTATTTTTAATATTGAAATGAAAGTACGAAAAGGAATTCCTCTTCACGAAGCTTTTGCGGCCGAACCGGCTATCGATTCCGTTATCCCCGAAATCCTGGAAATTGGAGAAAAAACCGGTAGCATTGACAATGTTCTTACGAAACTAGAAACACAATACGAAATGGAGGTAGACGCTCAATTAAAGAACCTTACCACCCTTATCGAGCCGCTTATTATTGTTGTTGTGGGAATTGCCGTCGTTATTATGGCCATGGCTATAATGCTACCTATTTTCCAACTACAAGAACTTTTCTCAAACCAAGCCTAAGTTGAAATTTAATGAAAAGACGAATTTCTTAGGCTGTTTCTTAGTGCCATCCAAGAGCCTCCTATTAATTTATCAACCTTTCTGTAAAAAAATCCTATGTCATTCCGATGAATATCGGAATCTAGCGACAAATCGCTTGATCATTGGTAAATAGCAACCTAATTAGATCCTGAAATAAATTCAGGATGACGCCCCTCTTGTCTATATTTTTTATTGCCAATTGGTATTACTTAAATTCTGAACAGGGACACCCCATATCGTTTTCTTTTGGGGATTACCGCCTATGATCATGCCTAATACCCGTCCTTTTGCGTCAAAAATAGCCCTTCCGGACATACCGGATTCAATTGCTCCCGTAATAATAATCAAGCCGCTTTTTATCTGCCCCTTTATCTGTCGACTATTATTAAAACTTTTTATCGTCCCTTTGGTTAAATTTTTATAAAACCAAAAAACGGTATCGTTCGGATTTAAAGGTTCTTTTGTTTTTTGAATAGGGGTTACCGAAAAACCTGAACAATTAAAATGAAAAAAACCTTTTTGGGTATCTCGATATAACACATCGACCTTTTTGCCTTTTAGATAAAGCTGTCTATTACTAACGGACAAAAGATGATCTGGCGCCACACAAGTGTGAGAATTTAAGGCAAATCCACTCCCGAGAATCTGTCCCCCCGCATTAGATAAGGCAAAAAAAGGCGGTATAGGCGCTGTATTTGGGGGGGCAGAAGTATGAAGAAATACATACAAAAGGACTATAAGACTGCCTATAAAACCGATAGTGAGCTTTTGGTAAGGCATTTTTCTTAAGCGGTTTCTTTATTTCACCGTTACACTTTTGGCTAAATTTCTGGGCATATCAGGGTTTAAGCCTCGTAAAATAGCTAAATGGTAGGACAGGATCTGAACCGGAATAAGGGTCGCAATGGCTTGGCCCTCTTCGCAATTAGGCGCTTTAAGCCACTCATCAAAAAGCTCGTGATCCTTATCCGCAATACCGATAATCATGGCTCCACGAGATTTCAACTCCGTCGCATTCGCAATTATTTCGGTATCATTTCCTAAAACAAGACAAGGGGTTCCGGCTTCAATCAAGGCAATAGGTCCATGTTTTATCTCTCCCGCAGGAAATCCCTGCGCGTGAATGTAGGAAACTTCTTGTATCTTAATCGCCGCTTCCAGCGCTATCGGATACAAAGCGCCTCGTCCAATAATAAAAAGATTATCATGTTGTACAATTTTTTCCGCCACAGCCTTTACATAAGACTCATACCGTGGATTCAAAAGATCGTTAATATTCCCCGCTGTTGATCGTAGTATATTCCGTCCTCGATTAAGACACTTTTCAAAATCGTTTACCGTACTACTGTCGGCGTAGGCGCAAAGTAAAAGTAAGGCGATTTGAGCCGTTGTTGCCTTGGTTGAAGCGACGGCTTTTTCTGGACCGGCTTGAATCGGGAGATGGACATCGGCTAATCGGGCTATGGATGAACTTTCTACATTGGTCATCGCCAAAATCTTAGCGCCTGATTTTTTCCCTCGTTCTAAAATTTCTAAAACATCCGCCGTTTCCCCCGACTGAGAAACCGCTACAAGCGCCGTTCGGTCATTTACAAATTGCTCAAAATAAGGCATCTCCGAAGCCGAAACAACATTAACTTTTCGTCCAGAGATCTGAGCGAAAAAATATTCTGCCACCATGCAGGCTTTATTGGCCGTACCACAAGCAACCATATAGACCCCGTTACTAGATTTTAAGGCTTTCACGAAATCCGCTATAGCCTGATTGTCATGGTTAATCGCCTTGGCAATAGTTTCTTTTTGGTCAAAAATTTCTTTAATCATAAAATGGGCATAGTTCCCTTTTTTCGATTCTTCCACTTTCCATGAAACCGTAATTTCCCGTTTTGTAATAGCTTTCCCCGTGTTTAGATCAAAAAAGTTAGCCGTTCCTTGATCAACAAAAACCAGCTCATCGTCATCTAAATAGTTTACCTTATTGGTTTGTTCTAAAAAAGCCGGAATATCCGAAGCAATAAAGGTTTCGTTTTCACCTCTTCCAACAATCAAAGGAGAGCCTTTTCTGGCCGCCCATATACCTGGCTGATCATCAATCATGACCAGAATAGAAAACCGACCTTGTATTTTTTGAGTCACGAATCGAATCGCGGACTTTATATCAAGCCCTTCTTCTATCGCCTGACTAAGCAAGACCGCAATAACCTCTGTATCCGTATCTGACTGGAAATTATGATCGACTAATCGAGCTTTTTCCTCCGCATAATTTTCAAAAATACCATTATGAACCAGGGTTACTTTTCCCACACGGTGTGGATGTGAATTCGCTTTAGTTACCCCTCCATGTGTCGCCCAACGCGTGTGTCCAATCGCTTTAGAGCCTTCGGGTAAATCAAGATGAACCTCTGAAATTTTTCCGGTATCTTTTTGAACCACCACACCTTTTGCCGTCTGAACCGCAATGCCCCAGCTATCATATCCCCGATATTCTAGTTTTTTTAACCCGGATAAAACCTTGTTTCCCGCCTTTTTATGAGACCCTGTAACCGAAAAAATACCACACATAGTAACGATTTTTTAATTTGTATAAGGCTAAACCTTTACTCCATAACTTCAAGTTTCTTTTTACTTAAAAGTCTTAAGAATTTAAAACAAAAAACCTAAAAAAAGGCTTAAATAAAAGGAAAAAGCGAGTAAAATAAAGAACGAAAACCCTTAATTTACCACCCTTTTTCCCATGAACAAACTACT
>JALWQU010000224.1 GCA_026982915.1 Candidatus Altimarinota bacterium
TTTTTGTAAAATGGTTGGCTTTCACTTTTTATACAAAATAGTTTAAAGAAAGCCTGATAAATTAATAAGGAGTGTTTAAAAGAAACCTAAAAGCGGCCTTTCTCATTTTATATCCGTAACCTTTACTCGAATATTCGTGGGAAAGGTTTTGTAGGTTTTCGCGTATTGTTCTGCTTTTGGACACATTCCCTTCTCGTAGTGAAAAAAGTGAAGATCTACACTTTTGGGCGCAATAGGGGCTCCATCCCACTCACGCAAATGCATTCGTTTTTGATTTTTAATTCGGGCCCCTTTGTTCGGGAAAAAAATAACCCGAAAAGCGTTTTTGGGAATAATAACCTTGCCAAACTCCGATAAGACTTCTGCCCATCTCTCCGCTACTTGCTGACGATGCTTTTGGGTTATTCGGTACTGCTTGAATTGTCGATAAAGTATCTTTTGAAGGGCTGGATGAAGCTGTGTTTGTGGAAAATCTTCTTCACCTACTTTCTCTCTAGCCGTAATAATCGGCGGTAATATTTTTATTTTTTGAAAAAAATAAGCGATAAACTTACCTCCCAAATGCCACCAAGGCAAACTCAACGAATAAACCAATGGGTGTAATAACAAACGAAAGGTCGCCCAACGAGAAGCCTTTAGGAGATTGTTTTCCGATCTTTGTGTAAAAAATGTGGATAATTCATTCCAGACCAAAGCCCCACCAGAAACACACGAAACCACTTTTTCACGCCCAAACGAATACAACCGAATATCACTTTCAAACGGTTCGGTAAGATTTGGAAGACGGTGTGCACAATCCTCAAGCAGGACAATGTTTTTAGCGTGTGTCAGGGTTTTAAACTTTTTCAGATCAACGGTCTGCCCAAAAGTATGAATGCACAAAACCAAAGAAACTTCATCGGCGATTTTTTCAAACGCAGTAAAATCAATCAACCCCTGATCGTCCACATCTATCCATTTTACAGTATAGCCCGCTTCGAGAAAAGGTGTCGCCGTAACCGCACAGGTAAAGGCCGGAATCGCAATGGCTTTATTTTTAGGCAGGTTTAGCTGACGGATTAGATCGGCCATTCCTGTCCGCCCTGCATTATAAAGGTTATAGTGTTCGGTTTGAAAGTAACGATTAAAACTAAAAGATTGTTTCCCAAAAAGCCCCGAAAGACCGACCCAACAATCAGACAAAGTGAGGTTTGGTGAAATCTGATTGGAAATAAGTTTTATCATAAGAAAAATCTAAACAGAAAGTTTTTAGGAAAGTTCAATTATTTTTTCCCAAGGCAGGTCTAAATCGTTTCGCCCAAAATGCCCATAAGTCGCCGTTTGTGTATAAATTGGGCGTTTCAGATCGAGCGTTTTAATGATCCCCTGAGGCGTAAGCGTAAAATTTTGACGGACAATTTCTTCGAGAGTTGCACTGTTTAAATCACTCGTCCCAAAAGTTTCGACTAAAACCGAAGTTGGTTCCGCCACACCAATAGCGTAACTCAGCTGTACTTCGCATTTTTTCGCTAAATTATTCGCCACAATATTCTTGGCGATAAACCGTGCCATATAAGCCCCTGAACGGTCAACTTTACTCGGATCTTTGCCGCTAAAACAACCGCCTCCATGACGAGCCGATCCTCCATAAGTGTCTACAATTATTTTTCGTCCCGTTAGCCCACAATCCCCCTGCGGCCCCCCAATGACAAACTTTCCTGTCGGGTTAATGTGGAATTTCGTCTTGGCGTCTATCAGATCACCACAAACAGGCTCAATAACAGTTTTTTGGATATCCGCTCGAATCTGATCCTGCGTTATATCGGGATCATGCTGTGTCGAAAGGACCACCGTATCAATTCGCACCACTTGTCCATTTTCGTATTCAAAAGTTACCTGTGCTTTACCATCTGGACGAAGGTATTTGAGGGTTTTATTTTTACGAACATTAGCGAGCTGTGCCGTGAGCTTATGCGCTGTCACGATCGGCAAAGGCATATATTCAGGTGTTTCATCCGTTGCATACCCAAACATCATCCCCTGATCACCAGCCCCTTGTTCCTTAGTTTCGTCTTCATCAACGCCCTGGGCAATATCTGGTGACTGCTCATCAACCGCTACGAGTACCGCACAAGATCGTCCATCAAAACAGACATCCCCGTGATCGTAGCCAATAGCACAGATTTTTTCACGAGCTATTTTTTGAATATCGATATAACAATCCGTCGTTATCTCCCCGGAAACCACCACAAGCCCGGTATTGACCAGGACTTCACAGGCCACTCGCCCGTTTGGATCTTGAGCCAGGATAGCGTCCAAAATACTATCGGAAATCTGATCAGCGATTTTGTCGGGATGCCCTTCTGTAACGGATTCTGAGGTAAAAAATGTTTTCATGTTTGAATGTTTTATCCCATGTTATTTAATCATTAGAAAAGTGCTAGTAATTTCATAAATCTATATGGGTAATTCCCAAAAACCTGTGCTAGGAAAAA
>JALWQU010000225.1 GCA_026982915.1 Candidatus Altimarinota bacterium
ATAAATTCACATAGTTGATTTAAGACCGTGTTACGATGTTGCATGGTTCTTTGTTATTAAGAAAAAGAGGCTGTCACCTCTTTTTCTATTTTTATCCTTTCTCTTTTCTAGTCTACTTTTTTGCTGTCCGACATTTTATTTTTCTCGGACACTACTGACAACAAGAACTTTTAAAAACTATTTAAGCGGGTTCTTTTTTGGTTCCCCGATCATTCGTGGATATTTTTTAGGCGTTGCGGTCTTTTTCTTGATAAGAATAAAAATTCGTTCACTATCCCCTAACCCAACCGCGGTTATTCTTTCAATTTTTCCGCCTAATCTCGTCTCAAGGTTTTCATAAACTTCCAGATCTTTCATAATACTAGGTCCTTGATACGCCATAAAATAACCACCTTTTTTCACAAAAGGCAGCGTGTACTCTAAAAGAGTGGGCCAAGGCGCTAATGCTCTAGCCGTCACAATATCAAACTTTTCACGAAATAAAGGATCTTGTCCAAGCGTCTCTATTCGATCATTGGTAGTTTTTACCGGCAGATTTAATCTTTGAGCCATATCCGCAATAGCCTTTGTTTTTTTCCCTACAGAATCAACCGCCATAAAGGTACTATCCTCATTCATTATCGCCAACGGCAAAACCGGAAATCCACCTCCAGAACCAAGATCAAGAATAGACTTGTTATTAAAATCTAAAAACTTCATCCCCAATAAAGAATCAACAAAATGTTTTTCAAATATACCGTCACGATCACGAATAGCCGACAGATTTATTTTTCCATTCCACTCCAAAAAATACGTATAAAGTTTCTCAAATTTTTCACGTTGTGTGGCTGTGAGTGAGAAATTGTTTTCGGTAAAAATACTCATTATATTGAATTAGCCTCCATGGGAAATTTTTAGAATCTAACTCTCAAAATTTATGGTGCGCGGAGCGGGAATCGAACCCGCACGCCGGATAAGGGCACAAGATTTTAAGTCTTGCGTGTCTACCAATTCCACCATCCGCGCAAAATAACTAATATGGAGGTGCCGCCCGGGATCGAACCGGGATACAAGGCTTTGCAGGCCTCTGCGTAGCCATTCCGCCACGGCACCGTCTTTATTTGTTTATGAAAAGAGCTAAACAAGTTTATTTTAAAATGAATATTTGTCTACTTTTTATTTGTATAAATAAATCAGAAAAGCTAAATTATGAGGGCTCTTTATTATTTATCAAAAAATCCTTTCAGTGGCTATCAACCACGAGTTTCATTTCAGTGAACAGGATTTCGGAAGAACGATTTTTTTAGAAAGGCCTGATAAATTCAGCTGACCAAAAAATTTACTAGACCCGAACGCTTTTGATCTTTGTTTGCGCGTTAGCAAAACAATTAAGCGATTGAAGCATCTTTTTACCAAAGAATCTTCATTCTGAAATTTCCGTTGGTACCGCCCCCCAAAGGCACGGAACGAATTATTTTTATAAATATTCGTTTTTTTAATGAACCTTCATAAAATTCTAAAAATATCGGCAAAAGAATCCTTCCTTCAATTGAGGGAAGCCTCGCCCTATTTTTGTAAAAAACTAAATCTTAAAATTCACATAACACGTGTTTTTTGGAATCATATTAACTTTTCAAAATTTAGAACTTTAAAGGAAGTATCTTCTCGACTGGCTATTTTCCCGCTTATTTTGAAAGTCATCAAAGAAGGGGGTGTTAAAAAAGAAACCACAAAATATATTAAGGTTGTTTACAATGAGAAAGGGATCGATTTTGTTATTATTTTGGAAAAAACACCTAAAAAAGTAATATTATTAAGTTGCTTTATAGATAATAAAAAGCACTCCGTCTCTCGCACCAATGCGAACTCAAGCGTATAGCTTTCGGAGTGTTTTCCCTTTAATACTAATTTGTATCACTAAAAATGTCAAACTAAACTTCCCAAAACAGTCTAAAAATAACTTTCCAAATAAAATGCCCTCTTTCGAATTTCAAAATATACAAAAAAAATCGGCAGAAGTCCTAAAACTTCTGCCTCGGGGACCTAATGGTCATAATTCTATCTAACTAAATTTTATCTTATATAAATACTTCTGTCAAACAAAACCAATTACCCAAAATCATGACTAAACCAAACTTTCCGGCTCCCGAAAAAACATCAATCAACGATCAAGAAGTTGAAATTCTCCAGTACTGGCAAGACCAGAAAATTTTTGAAAAAACCATTAGTTCACGAAACGAACAAAATGATTTTCGATTTTTTGATGGGCCGCCTTTTGCTACAGGATCACCGCATTACGGGCATATTCTTGCCGGCGCTATCAAAGACGCTATCCCTCGATACAAAACGATGTGTGGTTATCGTGTTGATCGAAAATGGGGTTGGGATTGTCATGGGGTGCCCGTAGAATTTTTGATCGAAAAAGAACATAAAATCGGTGGAAAACCCGGTATTGAAAAAATGGGCATAGGAAAATTTAACGAACTTTGCCGAGACGCCGTGATGCGGTGCGCGGATGAATGGGAGGATACGGTGGCACGAATGGGGCGATTTGTAGATTTCAAAAATGATTATAAAACCATGGATCCGGAGTTCATGGAGTCGGTTTGGTGGGTTTTCAAAACCTTGTGGGACAAGGGCTTGATCTATGAAGGGGAAAAAGTTGTTCCTTACTCTCCAAAACTCGGAAGTCCCTTGAGTAATTTTGAAGCGAATTTGAATTATAAAGATATTGATGATCCTGCTGTTACGGTGAAGTTTGAGCTGAAAAATAAACCTCCCGTAAAAAATAAAACAACCGTTTCACAGAAGTTTGTAAAAAATATAGCTAACCTTATGGATGGAGTAACGGCCAATAATTATCAAAAACCCGGTAAAATCTATAAGGTTGGAGCTTTGCCAGAAGCCGTTGTAGAAAAACTAAAAATTGAAAATGGAAGATCGGTCTATCTCTCAGAATTCGTTTATGCCAAAATAAGAGACTGGGTAGGTCATAAAAAAGGGCATCCCGAACTCAACCCTTCTGACTTATATTTACTGCCTTATCTCATTGCTAATCCCACAAAAGTACTAGAGGACAAAAAGCACCATCACCGGTATCTTCTCATCGAATCAGACAAACACAAATTTGTTATTGTCCTAGAGTCAAGATCCCAAAAAACACAGATTGTTTCTTTTTTCTATGAAATTAGATCCCGAAAAAATCAAACCGTTCTTTATGAAAAAAGCCTGGGAGGACGAGCAATGATCCCCCCGTACACGCTTCCAAATCTCCGAAAAGATCTGAACAGGCTGGCAGCTCGGTTTCCCAGTCGTCAGGCTTCTATCACCTCAGAGATTATCAAAATGATAGACGAAAGTCAATATTTTATAGAAGATGAGCTGTGTGAGCAAAGTGCTACCGAAAATACTTCTAAAACTTATTTTTTGGCCTGGACAACAACTCCGTGGACGATGCCAAATCATTTGGCATTATGTGTTAACCCTGACTTAGCATATTCTTTTGTAAGAGGGGAAGATGGAGTTTATATCGTAGGATCAAAGTTAGTGACTAAGTTTTTTGGAGAAGATGCAGAAGTAACTAAAACCATTAAGGGATCTGAATTATTGAATCAGGAATATGTTCCCCCATTTCCTTTTCTTGAAAACAAAAGGAGGGAAGGAGCCTTTAGAGTGTTTGGTGATAATTTTGTCGGAGAATTGGAGGGAACGGGAATTGTACATATTTCTCCAACAGGGGAAGATGATGCGAGGATTCTCCTTAGAGAAGGGATTAGCCTTACCTATCCATTCGATGAAAATGGTTACTTTGATTTTTCACTTATTGAGACTGCTGAATCCCCAGAAGGATTAGATGGGAAATATTTCCGAGAAGACGCAGAAGTCGAAGGTTCAAAGGAAGAAAATGGAAACAACTGGGTATTGGAAAACTTAGGGGATAAGCTTTTTAAACGAGAACAAATCCGTCATTCATATCCACATTGCTGGCGGACGGATTGTGCCTTGATGTATCGAGGCATTAAGACCTGGTTTGTAAATGTGGAAAAGATTAAATCCACCATGATCGCCAAAAATAAAGATATTAACTGGTTACCCGCGTATTTACGAGACGGTCGGTTTGGTAAAATTTTAGAAGGTGCACCTGACTGGGCGATCTCACGAAATCGGTATTGGGGAGCACCTATTCCGGTCTGGCGATGTGAAAAATGTGAAAATATTGAAGTCATGGGATCACAAGCAGACTTAGAAGCGAAAACCGGTAAAAAAGTCCCCGATCTACACAAGCATTTTATCGATGATTTGGTCTGGGATTGCCCCAAATGTGAAGCCAAGATGGTTCGAATTCCGGAGGTACTTGATTGCTGGTTTGAGTCCGGCTCTATGCCTTATGCGAGCGTGCATTATCCTTTTAATCAAAGGATTAAGAGTGATATTGAAATAAAAACACCTCAAACGGATGATGAATGGAATACCTATCATGAAATAGCTAAAAAAGAAGTTTTAGAGTTCTATCATCCGGAGCTAACATATGACCCAAATCACGAAGACCAGTCTCGCGAAGGAGCCATAAAAAAGATATTTATTCAGCATGACAAAATAATTGGTATGGCCTTTTTATTCCCTAAAAACAAGAAAAGGATATTTATGGGGTTATTAGGAATTAAAAAAGGATTTCAACGACAAGGCTTGGGGCACAAATGTCTTAAACAACTTGAAACCTTTTTACAGGATATTGGTTATGAAGAACTTGTTTTTAACGCTAATGAAAAGGTTCTAGACTTCTATGATAAAAATGGTTACCAAAAAAACTTTTGGAAGCCGGATACCACTAATTTTGCCGATACTATTCCTTATGGAAAGAAATTAGCAACAATTGACACTACTCTCACAGAGCAGATTAGAAATATAGCCAATATTTTATCTGGGGTAACGCCAGAAAATTTCTATAAGAAATCAACTAAACGGATTATTGGAATACTACCCATATCAGTAGCAAAAGAACTAAAAATTCATAAAGACATCTACCTTTCTGATAAACTTTACGGTAAAATTAGAGGTTGGTGGGATAATCAACCAGGACATCCCGAAATGTTAGAAAGTGATTTTTACTTTTTACCGGCCTTATTATCTCATCCAGCCATGGTTCTTGTGGACCAAAAATCTCATGACCGAGTTATTATCCTAAATAACGATCAGCACTCATTCTTGGTAGTTCTTGATGATTCAAAAGGCTACACAGAAGTGCTTTCATTCTTTTGCATACGAAAAGTAGGCGAAAAAAACGAATACCTTAATAACGAAAAACGGTATAAAAAAGTGACCTTGGAGGGACTGCCGTCTCCCTCGTGCATTTCCGAAACTCTTCGAGAAGAACTTCGTCGGCTGGTAGGCAGATTCCCCAGTCGTCAAGGTCAATTATGCGATGATATTATCAAATTTTTCAAAGAGCGTCAAATTATTAATACAACAGCAACCTTGTTACCGCCTAAATTACCCGTAGATTTATCGGACTTCCAACCCGCCGACTTTATTGCGGAAGGACTCGATCAAACACGAGGTTGGTTTTACACGCTCCATGTTTTGGGTTGTGCTTTATTTGAGAAAAATATCTATAAGAATGTGATCACTAATGGGATTATTCTGGCGGAAGACGGACAAAAAATGTCAAAATCAAAGAAAAACTATCCAGATCCAAATTTAATTTTTGATAAATATGGGGCCGATAGCATGCGGTTTTACCTACTTTCTAGCCCCGTTGTTCGGGCAGAAAATTTTCGTTTTGCCGAACGAGGCGTGGCCGATATCCTCAAAACCATCCTCTTACCCCTCAAATCAACCTATCAGTTTTTTAGTACTTATGCCAATATCGATAATTGGTCTCCTCAAAAAATCACTTTTATTCGTCACGGAGAAGGATCGCACAATGTTGAAGGGGTTTATTCTGGTGAAATAGATAATCCACACGATTTAACCAAAAAAGGCATAGCGGATATTGAAAAATTAAAAGAAACACTCCCTACCTTTGATAAAGTCTACAGTTCTCCCTTTTTACGAACGAAACACACGGCTGATATTCTTTTTGGTGCTAAAAACTATCAAATCGATGACCGTCTTGTTGAAATCAACTTTGGGAACCTAGAAGGTAAAAGTTATCGTCCAGTCTTAGAACGACTGAAAGATAAAAGTGGAGAATCCCTACAGGATATTCAGGCCCGAATGGCGGACTTTATTACCGAAATTTCAACGGAAAAATCCAATCGAAATATAGCGGTTATTTCCCATGGTGGTCCTATACGATACGCACGAGGCTATTTTGATGGGTACGATACCGATGAAAAAATACTGAATTATGAAATCGTACGCCCAGGAGAGTGCGCTGTATTTATACTTCCGCCTGACCCTAAAACGGAGCTGGATAAATGGATTATTTCTGAGCTTCAGATTTTGCTCAAAAACTATCGTCAAAAAATGGATGAATACAAAATTGATGAAGCATTAAACGATATTCCGGCTTTTATCGATAATCTTAATAACTGGTTCTTACGACGATCACGGAAACGGTTTTGGGCTAACGGTATGACCGAAGAAAAAATTTCTGGTTACGAAACACTGCACTATGTTTTACACACACTTGCCAAAATATTAGCGCCGATCACGCCTTTCTTTGCTGAAAAATTGCACCGAGATCTAACAGGGCAAGGTACCGAAAACTCGGTGCATTTGAAATATATGCCTTATGCTGATGAAAAACGCATTGATACGGTTTCGTCTCAAAAAATTGCTATTATTCGTGAAGTTGTAAGCCTTGCGGCGGGAATCCGAGCGAGGAAAAAAATAAAGTTACGACAACCGCTGGGCAGCTTGTCTCTAATCGTAAAAACCGATAAAAACCTGGCATTAACGGACGACGATCTCGCTATTATCGCGGAAGAAGCAAATGTGAAAACCGTGAAAATTTTGGAGGAATCAGCCGTGAAAAAATTTGCCAAGAAAATCGTCAAGGTTGATGCGCGTCAAGTCGGTCGAAAGTTTGGTAAAAAGGTGCAATCTCTGATTGTCGCTGGGAAAAATGGCAATTTCATCTTACGAGATAATGGGAAAATTAAAATTGCTGATGAAATACTTACGGCTGAGGAATATACTTTTGCCTATCTCACGGAAGACGGTATTGATGCGGATTCAACCGCGAGAACCGTCGTATTACTCCAAACCGAAATTTCTGAAGCTTTGCGTATCGAGGGAATTGCACGGGAAATCATTCGAGCTATCCAAGAAAAACGAAAATCTACAGGCTTTGAAATTGCGGACCGTATTAAAATTATGTACGCAACGGAATCGACTGATATCGAAAAAGTGTTTACCCAGTTTGGATCAATGATTAAAAGGGAAGTTCTCGCTGAGGAAATTTCTAAAGCCACAACCACCGACACCAATAATGATATAAAAATAGACACTGAAACGCTCTCCTTATCGCTTGATAAAGCCTAGAAAAATAATTACACTATATTTATTTTCAATAATTTAAAATGACCTTCTACCAAAAACATAAACCGGTAAAACTATCCCTGAATCAACAAATAGCTCTAAAGTCGGCCCTTATAAGTCCTTTTTTTATACTAATCCCCATCTTCTCTGCCTATTATCTATCTGGTGTTTCTAGCCTAAAAGATCCTGTAAAAATCTATAGCCTTACGATTCCTGGACCTTACTTTGGAGGAGTTGCTGTTGTACTTGTCCTACTTTATTCTTTGTATATTTGGCGGTTTTCATACCCTCAGATAAAAAACAAAATCAATCGTCAAAACTATCTACAAACCTATGGAGAACCTGGTATGGCGATTGTTGTCGAAAAAAAGACAAAAATGGGAGGAATAACAGCGATTAAGATTAACCTGAAGGAGCAACTATTAGAAATAGACGATGAAGACCTGTTGCGGCTTTTGAGGGCTAAGAATGAAGGCGATAGTATACCGGTTGTTTTTAATCCAGAAGATAGTACTGATTTTGAAACTGCTCCTAATAAAGGTTAGCCAAGGAGCAACCAAAACAATACGAAGAAGCCTACCATGCCCCCTCAATAACAACTTAAGGCTGATAGAATTACGACTTCGTAATCCGAGCAAACTTTCGTTTCCCTACTTTTAGGACCTTTCCCGTGTCCAAGGTAATAAGTGCCTGCGGATCCGTTATCTTTTCACCTTCTATCGAAACAGCGCCTTGCTGGACCAATCGACGAGCCTCACCATTTGATTTTGTAAAACCACAAACCTGTGAAATCAAGGACAAAATACCTATTTCGTCCTGCTCAACAGTAAATGATGGCATTTCATCTGGGACTTCTTTTTTTACAAACTTTTGAATAAAATCCTGTTCGGCTTTTTCAGCCGCGGCTTCATCATAAAGCCAAGTAATAATTTCTTTGGCCAGAAAGACTTTTGCATCGCGGGGATGCTGTTTTATTTTTGTTTTTGCTTCATCGAGATCTATATCAGTGAGACATTCAAAATAGGTAAACATTGTTTCATCTGGAATTGACATGATCTTCCCTAAAATCTCAGAAGGTGTATCAAATAAAGCGATATAGTTCCCCAAACTTTTAGACATTTTTTCTTTTCCATCCGTTCCTACCAAGAGATTCATCGCCAATATATTTTGCGGTACTTTCCCCCATTTTTTCTGAATAGGTCGTGCCGCTAACATATTAAATAACTGGTCACTACCGCCCAACTCCAGATCGGCCTTCATAGGAATCGAGTCATAACCCTGCATAAGTGGATATAAGAATTCTACCAAATTTATTTCTTTTTTCGCCTTGATTCGCGCTTGAAACATATCTCTTTCTAACATCTGCGAAACCGTGAAAGTTCCCGCAACTTCTAGAATTTCATCAAAAGTCATTTGTGAAAACCAGTCATTATTTCTATAAATTTCACAGGCTGAAATATCTAAAATCTTCCCCGCTTGCTCCAAATATTTTTGTGAATTCGCTTCGATTTCGGCATTGGTTAATACCTTTCGAGTTTTATCTTTCCCGGTTGGGTCGCCTATTTTGGCGGTAAAATTCCCAAATAAAAAACAAATAGTATGCCCCAAGGCTTGAAATTTTGCCAATTTCCTGAGGACCACGGCATGCCCAAGGGTTAAATCAAACCCCGTCGGATCAATCCCAAACTTAATTCTTAATTTTTTCCCGCTTAATAATTTTTGTTCCAAATCTTTCCGAACGATAACTTCCGAAACCCCTCGATTTAGTAGCTGATCTATTTTTTCACTCATTTTTTTAAAGGAAAGTCTGATAAAAAATTACTTTTTACACCAACTTATCGAAAAAGGATAATTATTTCAATCAAAACTTTTCCTCTATCATCACGACCTGATCTATTTGATTTTGTAATTTTTGGTTCTGTGTTTGCACATCCGTAAGCCGTGAAGACGCATTTCCTAAATGTTTCCCTACCACTGAAACCGCTTCGTCCAAACGCACAGCTTGTTTTTTGATACCGGAAAGATAGGTAAGCGCTTCTTTTGCCTGACGAGAAAAAACCTGACTTTGATACGCCTGAAAAAGCATCTGAAGGACATACAACATCGTATTTGGACCGGTCAGAAGAACATTTTTTTGACGAGCATAGTGGGATAACACTTCTGATCGAACAGCCGCTTCATAATAAATATTCTCATTCGGGAGGAAGAGAATAGCAAAATCAAGGGTCTTTTGTTCAGGACGAATATATTTGGCCGTTTCGTTGATACGCTTTTTCATATCTTGCTCAAAAGCCTTCATAAAAGTGGTTCTCGCTGATTCATCATTTGCATTAATAAGTTTTTCAAAATTTTCCAGCGGAAACTTAGCATCAATGGGGATCAAGCCATTGTCCGTCTTAACCACCGCATCAAC